>NZ_LFJB01000049.1:0-92211 GCF_006658625.1 Bradyrhizobium sp. UNPF46 | reverse complement strand
GGCGACTGCCGCGGCGACCGCTCCAAGATTTCCTGGACTCAGGTCGAGACCGGGTCCGCAATCACCTGGAAATATCCGAGCTGCATTCTGCGCGGTGACAATTCCAGCGGCGAGTTCTATTCGATCGCGATCTCGAACGGCTTCCAGCAGGTCGATTCGGGCACCAAGATGATCCACCTCGGCAAGAACACGTCGAGCCGGATCATCTCCAAGGGCATCGCCGCCGGCAAGTCGCAGAACACCTATCGTGGCCTCGTCACCGCGCACCGCAAGGCGACCGGCGCGCGCAACTTCACCGCCTGCGACTCGCTGCTGATCGGCGACAAATGCGGCGCGCACACCGTGCCCTACATCGAGGCCAAGAACTCCTCGGCGACGTTCGAGCACGAAGCGACGACCTCGAAGATCTCCGAAGACGTGCTGTTCTACTGCATCCAGCGCGGGCTCAGCCAGGAAGAAGCGGTCGGCCTCGTCGTCAACGGCTTCGTCAAGGACGTGCTGCAGCAACTGCCGATGGAATTCGCGGTGGAAGCGCAGAAGCTGATCTCGATCTCGCTGGAGGGCAGCGTAGGCTAGTTGCGATGTTCCGAAATGTCCCGAGGCCTGTGCTGGTTGGACTGTTCATCCTGGTTCTGTTGCCAATGGGTGCCGGAATCGGATGGGGACTAGCCAGACTGCTCGAGCACATCTCGGGACTTTCGGTTGGATATATAAGTGCGGTCGTGGGGGGCGTTGTTGGCACTCTCGGGGCCGTTCTGTGGGGGGGCGGAGAGGCGGGCAATTTGCTGGGCCTCGGGATGATCTTCACCGAAATAAGGATCCCGCCGCGGCCATCTTGGCTGCCGCCCGATCAAAAGGAAGAATGATGACTGTTCTGCTTGAAGTGAAAGACCTCCAGGTTCGTGTCGAGGAGCGTGAGATCCTCCACGGGCTGACGTTGACCGTGAACGAGGGCGAGGTGCACGCGATCATGGGGCCGAATGGCTCCGGCAAGTCGACGCTCTCGCACGTCATCGCCGGCAAGCCCGGCTATGAAGTCACCGGCGGCCAGATCCTGTTCAAGGGCGAGGACCTGCTGGAGATGGCCGCCGAAGAGCGCGCCGCCAAGGGCGTGTTCCTGGCGTTCCAGTATCCGGTCGAGATTCCCGGCGTCGCCACCATGAACTTCCTGCGCACGGCACTGAACGCCCAGCGCAAGGCGCGCGGCGAGGAAGAATTCTCGACCCCGGACTTCCTCAGGAAGGTCCGCGAGGTCTCGAAGTCGCTGAACATCCCGCAGGACATGCTCAAGCGCGGCGTCAATGTCGGCTTCTCCGGCGGCGAGAAGAAGCGCAACGAGGTGCTGCAGATGGCGTTGTTCGAGCCGAGCCTGTGCATTCTCGACGAGATGGATTCCGGCCTCGACATCGATGCGCTGCGCATTGCGGCCGACGGCGTCAACGCGCTGCGCTCGCCCAAGCGTTCGATGGTCGTCATCACCCATTATCAGCGGCTGCTGAACTACATCGTGCCCGACGTCGTGCACGTGATGTCGAAGGGCCGTGTCGTGAAGAGCGGCGGCAAGGAACTGGCGCTGGAGCTGGAAGCGTCCGGCTACGCCCAGTTCGAGGACGCCGCATAAGGAATTTTGCAATGAACGTTGCTGTGGCAAAGACCGGAAAGGGCCGCGCGGTGAGCGATCTCTTCACCAGCGCCGAGGGCCGGCTGCCGGGTTCGCCCGCGATCACCGCCGTGCGTCGCGAGGCGTTCGAGACCTATGAGCGTCTCGGCCTGCCGCACCGCCGGATCGAGGAATGGAAATACACCGACCTGCGCGCGCTGGTCGGCGAGGTGCTGCCGCTGGCCGCCGCGCCCGATGCGGCCGCGCTGAAGCGCGCCGCGGACGCCGTAAAGGCGCATGCGATCGACGGCGCCCACAAGCTGGTGCTGGTCGACGGCGTGCTCGCGGCCGATCTCTCCGACGTGAAGGCGCTTGCTTCCGAGGCAGGCTTCAAGACTCTGCGAGAGACGCTGGAGAAGGACGCAGGTCTCCTGAAGACCGCGACCGTTGACGCCGTGATCGCGCTGAACGCGGCGATGGCGACCGACGGCGTCGTGCTCTCGATCGCCGACGGCGTCCAGTTGTCCGCGCCGATCCAGATCATTCACATCGCAACCGCCGCATCGGCCTCCGCGTTCAGCCGCTCGCAGGTCGCGGTCGGGAAGGGCGCGCGCGCCACCATCGTCGAGACTTTTGTCGCGGCGGGCGCCAGCGCCTACCAGGTCAACGACGCCGTCATCGTCTCGGTCGGCGACAATTCCGACGTCGCGCATATCCGCCTGATGGACGACGCGCCTGACGCGGTGAACGTGACCTCGCACTTCGTCACCATCGGCGCCAACGTGAAGTACAATTTCTTCAACATGACCACCGGCGCTGCGGTGAGTCGTCTGCAGGGCTTCATCACGTTGGCAGGCGAGGGCAGCGAGCTCTCGGCCAATGGCGTCAATTTGTTGCAGAAGACCGAGCATGGCGACACCACGCTGGTGGTCGACCACGCCGTGCCGAACTGCATCAGCCGCGAAGTTTTTCGCGCGGTGATCGACGATCGCGCTCATTCGGTGTTCCAGGGCCGCATCATCGTCCGTCCCGACGCGCAGAAGACCGACGGCAAGATGATGACCCGCGCGCTGCTGCTTTCGGATGAGGCCGAGGCCGACAACAAGCCCGAGCTCGAGATCTTCGCTGACGACGTCTCCTGCGGCCACGGCGCCACCGCCGGTGCGCTCGACGACAGCCTGCTGTTCTATCTGAAGGCGCGCGGCCTGCCGGAGAAGCAGGCCCAGGCGCTGCTGATCCAGGCTTTCGTGGGCGAGGCGATCGAGCAGATCGCCGACGACAATCTGCGCGAGCACGTGATCGGCATTGCCGAGCGCTGGCTGGAGCGGCGATCATGAGCACGCATCCGGCAGTCAAGAACGGCGCCTATGACGTTGCGCGCGTGCGCCAGGATTTTCCGGCGCTCGCCTTGCAGGTCTACGGCAAGAACCTGGTCTATCTCGACAACGCCGCCTCGGCGCAGAAGCCGAGCGCCGTGCTCGAGCGCATGACGCTGGCTTACACCAGCGAATACGCCAACGTGCATCGCGGCCTGCATTACCTCGCCAATGCCGCGACGGAAGCCTATGAGGGCGGCCGCACCAAGGTGGCGCAGTTCATCAACGCTGCCCGTACCGAGGAAGTGATCTTCACCCGCAACGCGACGGAGGCGATCAATCTCGTCGCCTCGTCCTGGGGCGGGCCGAACATCAAAGAGGGCGACGAGATCGTCATCTCGATCATGGAGCACCACTCCAACATCGTGCCCTGGCATTTCCTCAGGGAGCGCCAGGGTGCCGTGATCAAATGGGCGCCGGTCGACGACGAGGGCAATTTCCTCATCGACGAGTTCGAGAAGCTGCTGACATCGAAGACCAAGCTGGTCGCGATCACGCAGATGTCCAACGCACTCGGCACCATCGTGCCAGTCAAGGACGTCGTCAGAATCGCCCACGCGCGCGGCATTCCCGTGCTGGTCGACGGCAGCCAGGGCGCCGTGCATCTGCCGGTCGATGTGCAGGACATCGGCTGCGACTTCTACGTCTTCACGGGCCACAAGGTCTATGGCCCCACCGGCATCGGCGTGCTCTGGGCCAAGTACGACCATCTCGTCGCGATGCGTCCCTTCAACGGCGGCGGCGAGATGATCCGCGAGGTCTCGCGCGATGTCGTCACCTACGGCGATCCCCCGCATAAGTTCGAGGCCGGCACGCCGGCGATCGTCGAGGCCGTCGGCCTTGGCGCGGCCATCGACTACGTCAATTCGATCGGCAAGGAGCGCATTGCCGCGCACGAGGCCGATCTCACGGCCTACGCCCAGGAGAAGCTGCGCGAGATCAACTCGCTGCGGCTGATCGGCACGGCGCGGGGCAAGGGCCCGGTGATCTCGTTCGAGCTCAAGGGCGCGCACGCCCACGACGTTGCCACCGTGATCGACCGTCAGGGCATCGCGGTGCGCGCCGGCACCCATTGCGTGATGCCGCTTTTAGAGCGGTTCAACGTCACGGCCACCTGCCGGGCCTCGTTCGGCATGTATAATACGCGGGAAGAAGTCGATCATCTGGCACAGGCGCTGTTGAAGGCGCGGGATTTGTTCGCATGAGTGACACGGCCGAAATCAAAGCAAGTCCAATGGAGACCCATTCGGCGCTGCCGCCGGAGGAGACCGAGCGCTTGACCCGCGAGATCATCGCCGGGCTCAAGACCGTGTTCGATCCGGAAATCCCGGCCGACATCTACGAGCTCGGCCTGATCTACAAGGTCGAGATCAAGGACGACCGCTCCGTCGACGTCCAGATGACGCTGACGACGCCGAACTGTCCGGCCGCCGGCGAGCTGCCGACCATGGTCGAGAACGCCGTTGCCAGCGTGCCCGGTGTCGGCGTGGTCGACGTCAAGGTGGTCTGGGAGCCGCCGTGGTCGCCCGAGCGCATGAGCGACGAGGCCCGCCTCGTCCTCAACATGTGGTGACGCGTAACGCCTGCTTTGAATCCTCGGCATTGAATTCGCGCCGCAACGGACCACATCATTGACATGACCCAGATCTCCTCAGGCTCGACCCCAGCATCCGCCCCGAAGCCGCGGCGTCCGCGCCCGCAGGTGATGCGGCTGACGGATGCTGCTGCCCAGCGCATCACCGAGCTGACCCAGCGCGCCGATTCCGAGATCGTCGGCCTGCGCGTCGGCGTCAAGAACGGCGGCTGCGCGGGTCAGTCCTATACGGTCGAATATGCCCACGAGATCCGCCCGACCGACGAGGTCGTCGAGGACAAGGGCGTTAAGATCCTGGTCGACCCCAAGGCCGTGCTGTTCCTGCTCGGCACCGAGATGGACTACAAGGCCGACAAGATGCAGGCCCAGTTCGTCTTCAACAACCCCAACCAGATCTCCGCCTGCGGCTGCGGCGAGTCGGTCGAGCTGCGCCCGGCCAAGATCGACGGGTAAGCGGCTTCTCAATACTCTCGTGTCCCGGACGCGCTGCAGCGCCCTTGCGCTGCTGCGCAGAGCCGGGACCCACGTTATAGTCATCGGTGCAGAAGACTGGGCCCCGGCTCAGCAGCGCATCGTTACACGCTGCGCTGCGTCCGGGGCACGAGGGTGCCCATGGACCGCGAATTCCTGACCGATCTTTTCGCCGATTTCGGCCCCGTCACCATCCGCAAGATGTTCTCCGGCTACGGCATCTCCGCCGACGGAATCAATTTCGCGCTGTCGCTGCGCGCCGGCCTGTTCTTCCGCGCCGACGAGGCGACCATTCCTGATTTCGAGGCGGAAGGCTCAAAACCGTTCCAATATTCGACCCGCGCCAAGACCGTGGTGGTCAACTCCTATTGGGAGCTGCCGGCGCGGCTGTTCGACGATTCCGATGATTTCGTGCGGTGGGCGAGGGCGGCACTCGCCGCCGCCCAGCGCGCCAAGGTGAAGGCGCGGCCGAAGGCGAGGAAGGCTGCGGTGAAGAAGACGGCGAGCAGGCCTGCGAAGAAGATCACGCCGAAGAAGCCCGTAGCGAAAAAGCGGTCGGCCAAGAAGAAGGTCTCGTAGCGGTCGGCCAAGAAGGCAGCCAAGAAGAAGGTCTCGTAGGCTGGGCAAAGCGCAAGCGTGGTGCCCACCAATTGTTAATGTCGTGGGCACGGCGCTTCGCGCCTTTGCCCACTCTACGAGACCTTACTCCACGGCCTTCGTCAAACCGACCCTCATATCCTTGGCCGTGAATACGCAGACGCCATCCGCGAGCACGCGTCCGTCGGCAATTCCGAGCACCAGCTTGCCGCGCCGGACCATGCGCATTGCGACCTCATAGCGCACGCGGCGGACGTTTGGTGTGATTTCGCCCGTGCACTCGACCTCGCCGACGCCAATGGCGCGACCCTTGCCCGGTGAGCCCGACCAGCCGAGCCAATAGCCGACCATCTGCCACATGGCGTCGAGCCCCAACGTTGGCGGCATCAGCGCGTCGCCGCGGTAGTGGCAATCGAAGAACCATTGATCAGGCGCGATGTCGAGCTCGCCGACGACATGGCCCTTGCCGAATTCGCCGCCGTCCATGCTGATTTCCGTGATGCGATCCATCATCAGCATGGGAGGCGCCGGCAATTGCGCATTGCCGGGGCCGAAATAGCCGCCGTCGCTCGATCTCAGCAGCTCGTCCCGCGTGTAGGACGGTTGCGGCGAATGGAAATCGTGGGGGTTGGGCAAGACGACAGGTCCTCGCGGTCAGGCGCCGTGGGCGGCGAGGACCATGTCGTTCGTCAGGTTGGAAAGTCAAGCGCGAGCAATTTGCGGCGAGCTGCGTCCGTCACGCCACCCGGCTGTGGGTCTCGACTGCGTATTCCGGATCGGCTTCGCAGATCACGCGGTTGCGGCCGTTGCGCTTGGCGGCGTAGAGGCAGGCATCGGCGCGCTCGATCAAGGCGTCGGGGTCGTCGCCCGGCTTGAGCATGGAGACGCCGACCGAGATGGTGACGCGGCCGAGGATCTCGCCGGTGGACTTCTTCTTCAATTCCTTGGCCATCACCGCGCGGCGGATGTGGTCGGCCACCGTGAGGGCCTGACGCAGTGCGGTGTTGGGCAGCACGACCGCGAATTCCTCGCCGCCATAGCGTGCGGTGATGTCCTGGCCCTTGATGGTCTGCTTCAGCGACAGGCCGACGAGCCGCAGCACCTGGTCGCCGGTGAGATGGCCGTAGGAATCGTTGAACGACTTGAAGTGATCGATGTCGAACAGGAGCAGCGACAGCGGCTCGCCCGAGGCGAGCGCGCTCTGCACGGCCATGCCGATCATGCGGTCGAAATATTTGCGGTTGCCGAGGCCGGTGAGCGGGTCGGTCAGGCTCTCGGCGCGGATCGCCTCCAGGCTCTGCTGGAGATTGCTGATCTCGTTCTTCGACAGCGTCAGGCGGTCTTCCAGCGCCTTGTTGGTCTCGCGCATCTCGGTGGTGGAACGCAGCAGCGTTTCGACGATCGCCTTGATCTGTTCGCGGCTCTTGGCCGACGACAATTTCGCGGTCGCGCCGGACAGGCTGGCATCGTACGAGCCGGTCATGCCGAGTGCGTCGCTCAAGACCCTCATGACGTCGTCGATCTCGCCGATGACGCGCGCGCCGACCTTGTCGATGCGATCGGTGGTCTTGATGTGGGAGAGATAGGTCTCGTAGATCTGCTCGAGATCGGCTTCGGTCAGCTTGCCGCTGCGCGCCAGCGTCTCGTTGACGATCTTGTTGAGCGGCGCGTTGTAGCCGGTGGCGTAGACGTACCAGATCTCGTAATTGCGGGGAATCGCCGTCTGGCGAAGCGATCGGATCTGACCGAGCGCCACTTCGGCGAACGCCATCGTGCGTTCGTGTTCGTCGAGAACCTTGACCACGGAACATACCCCACAGCGGTCGGTGCGCCGACGACCGCAGCAATGCTTAAATTATGTTCGTAGGCTAACGGACGATCGTGAACGCCCCGTAAATATACGTTCACGAAGCGTCTAAAAACGTGTACTTCCCATTTCCGCAACTGAAACCTGGCGCGCGTCAGGCGCCGGCGGGGGACGAGCGCACGGGCCGGAGCAGGAACGCCGGCAGATGCGAATGATCGCCCGGCTCGGTATCGGCCTCGCGCTGGCGACGGGGCTCGGGACGGCCGATCGAGGGCACATGCGACGGATTGGCCTGCTGGCGCGCGCCGTGACGTGGCTCGGATGATTGCCTGGCTTCGCGGGTGGGCCTTGCCTCGCGCGCGGGCCGTGCTTCGGGGGCGGACCGTGCTTCGGCTGAAGGCTGGGCCTCGCCGCGCGCCTCGCGCGGCTCGTGGCTGCGCTCACGCCGCTCGCCGCGCAGCGGCTTGCCGCGTCCGCCGCGTGAACGTTCGCGGCCACGCGCCTCGCGCGGGCGCTCGGTTCCGTTGGAGGATTCAGTGTGGATTTCAAAATCGCCTTCGGCGCGCGGAATGCTCTGGCCGATCAGCTTTTCGATCGCCACCATCGACTTCTGGTCGAGTGGCGTCACGAGCGAGATCGCCATGCCGGTGCGGCCGGCGCGGCCGGTGCGGCCGATGCGATGGACGTAATCGTCGGCGTGATGGGGAACGTCGAAATTGAAGACGTGGCTGACCTCGGGAATGTCGAGGCCGCGGGCGGCGACGTCGGAGGCAACCAGCAGCGGCAATTCACCCTTTCGGAACTGTTCGAGTGCCGCCGTGCGGGCCGACTGGTCCATGTCACCGTGCAACGCGCCGACACTGAAGCCGTGCTTCTGCAGCGATTTGTGAACGATCGCGACTTCGCGCTTGCGATTGCAGAAGATGATCGCGTTCTTGAGGTCCTTGGCCTCGCGCAGCAGGCGGCGCAGCAGTTCGCGCTTCTCATGCGCCTCGCGCCCGGCAGGTACCTGGGCCTGCGTGACGGTGACGGCGGTGGTGGCGGGCTTGGAGACTTCGACTTTCTGCGGATTGTGCAGGAACGCTTCGGTGATGCGCCGGATTTCCGGCGGCATGGTCGCGGTGAAGAACAGGGTCTGCCGCGTGAACGGGACGAGCTTGCAGATGCGCTCGATGTCGGGGATGAAGCCCATGTCCAGCATGCGGTCGGCTTCGTCGATGACGAGCAGCTCGACGCCGGTGAGCAGGAGGCCACCGCGCTCGGTATGGTCGAGCAGGCGGCCGGGGGTTGCGATCAGCACGTCGACGCCGCGCGTCAGCTTGGCATCCTGGTCTCCGAAGGAGACGCCGCCGATCAGCAGGGCGACGTTGAGCTTCTGGCCCGCGCCGTAGCGGTCGAAGTTTTCCTTCACCTGCGCCGCGAGCTCGCGGGTCGGCTCCAGGATCAGCGTGCGCGGCATGCGTGCCCGGGCGCGACCCTTCTCGAGGATGGTGAGCATCGGCAGCACGAAGGCCGCGGTCTTGCCGGTGCCGGTCTGGGCGATGCCGAGCACGTCCTTGCGTGCGAGGACGTGGGGGATCGCCTGTTCCTGAATGGGGGTGGGGGTGGTGTAACCGGTGGCCGCCACTGCGGCGAGGACTTTTTCGGACAGTCCGAGATTTGAAAAGGACATTGAGCCTCTGGTCGAAACCGCCGTTCGGAATCGAGGGTAATAAGGCTGTCGCGTTCCACCCCGAAACGGCGCGCTCTCAAAGAAGCTGGGGGTGCTGACTCACGCGAACAAAGCGCCAGGCTCAAGAATCGGTCTTCGATCTGAACCGCGTCGACCCGGAACATAGGCGGGAATCGGCCAAAGTCAATGGAGCGGGCGCGGGAAGGCCCTAAAAAACCTGAGGTTTTTACCAAATAGCGGGCGCGACTGGGGTTTTCCGCCCAGCTCGGCGCCCCGCCCGGAGCCGCCAAAACGGCCGCTAGTGCCCCTCCGAGCCCTGCGCCCGAAAGTCACCGGGGGCCATGCCGTAGGCGGCGTTGAAGACCCGGTAATAGGTCGCGAGGCTCTCGAAGCCACAGGAGGCCGCGATATCGGCGATCAACCGCTCGGGCGCCTCGCGCATCAGGCGGCGGCTCTGTTTCAGCCGTTCGTCCGTCACGGTCTGCGAGAAGCTCTTCGCCGCGGTCTCGAACAGCATGTGCAGGTGGCGCACGGAAACCCCGAGCTCGTCGGCCACCGTTGCCGGCGCCAGATCCGGGTCTTGCAGGTGGCGTGCGATCAGGTGGCGGGCCTGCGAGAGGCGGGCGGTCCGCAGCGCGGCCTGTCCGCGCCGGCTGCCGGGCCTGACGATGCCGCGCTCGATCAGGGCGAGGTGGGCGAGGGCCTGGACGAGCGACGTCGCATCATGCGCGCCGTTATGCGCGGCCTCGTTGAGATCGGCAAAGCAGGCCCCGAGCAGGGGCGTCAGGGTGGGATCACCGAACGTCCGGGGCGAAAGCTCGCGCACCCGCTTGTCCTGCGCCGGAATGCTGCTCACGGGGATCTTGAGGATGCGCAGGTGGAAGCCCCCGGCGCCCAGCGGCGCGGTGCGGTAGGGCAGGTCGGTATGGCTGGTGGCGAAGCTGCCGTTGGCGATCGCAAAGTCGCTCCCGCGCATGCCGCCGAACCAGCCGCCGCTGCCGAGCTGCTGGTAGACGCAGATGGCATCTCCCGGCGCGTAGGCGATGTCGGAGATGCTGCGCTCGACCGTGTAGGACGAGGCCTTCAACTCGACGAGGCCGGCGCCGCCGAGCTGGCGCAGCGAGAATTCGCCGAAGAAGTCCGCGCGCCGTTCGCGTTCGAGCTCGGCGGTGACCCCGAACAAGCCCTTGGAGCGCACTTCGCGCCAGTAGTCGAAGCGATCTTTCGGCTCGACCTCGTCGGTACACCAGCGATACACGGCAGCCCCCGCTTGCAGCGCAATTGCCCTAGAAAGAGCAGATTCCGCGGGAATCTGCCATAGCCAGATCATGGAACCGGAGCCGCGGGTCCCTTGAACCGCCGTTACGTCTGGGCCGACTATCACACAGCGGCAGGGGGTCCAATGAACTGCCGTTCGAAGGATGCGGCCTCTCCGCCGTTCTGCAACGGGAAACTTGCGATGACGCGTCGGCTTTTCAGAATTCTGGCGGCCCTTGGCCTCGCGGCGAGCCTCGGCGGCTTTGCGCTTCCCGCTCATGCCGAGAAGCGCGTCGCGCTCGTCGTCGGCAACAACGATTACAGGAACGTTCCAAAACTGCTCAAGGCGGTCAACGACGCTCGCACCATGGGCGATACGCTGAAGCAGCTCGGCTTCTCGGTGATGGTGGCCGAGAACCAGAGCCGGCAGCAATTCTCCGAGACGCTGCTCGCCTTCGACAAGGCGATCGAGCCCGGCGATACCGCGTTCTTCTTCTACGCCGGCCACGGCTTCGAGATCGCGGGCCAGAACTATCTGCTGCCGACCGACGTGCCGGCGGCGACGGAAGGGCAGGAAGAGCTGGTGCGCGACGCTTCCATCCTGGCGGATCGCATCATCGAGCGCCTGCAGAACAAGAAGGCGCGGACCTCGATCCTGGTGTTCGACGCCTGCCGCAACAACCCGTTCGAGCGCAAGGGCACGCGCGCGGTCGCCGGCGCCGGCGGGCTCGCGCCGATGACGCAGCTGCCTGAAGGCGTGTTCTCGGTGTTCTCGGCCGGTCCCCGCCAGACCGCGCTCGATCGTCTGTCCAATGACGACGCCAATCCCAATTCGGTGTTCACGCGCACCTTCGCCAAGGAGCTGCTCAAGCCCGGCGAGAACCTCGTGCAGGTCGCGCAGCGTACCCGCCGAGCCGTCAGTGAGATGGCCGATACCGTGAAGCACAGGCAGGTGCCGGTGTATTTCGACCAGATGGTCGACGACGTCTTCCTCAGCGGGGCGGCGAAGGATGCCGCCGCGCGGCCGGACGATCCGCCGCCGCAGAAGCTCGCGGCGCTCCCGCCGGTGTCGGTGCCGAAGATGCCGAAGGAGGAGGCCACCAATGCGCCGATCGCGAGCTTCTCGCGGCACAATGGCGGCTGGAGCGTGGTGTTCTCCTTTGCCGACCCGACGCTCGGCATTTCCTGGCGCATGGCCGGCAAGGGCGATTTCCGCGAGACCGGCTTCATCGACACGCTCGATCCGCGCACGCGCAAGCGGATGCCGAACCCGTCGATCGAGCTGCCGCCGGATGCGCAGGCCGGCACCATCGAGGTCCGCTATGTCGATCAGTCCGGCGACATGCAGGGGCCGTTCCCGATCCGGTTCGATCCCGAGGCCGCATTGATCCGCGACCAGCGCAAGATCCTGGACATGACGGCGACGAGCTGGCTGTCGTTCCGCGAGTTCAACGGGCTGCTGGTCTACTACACGCACCTCGTGTCCTATCGCTGCGCCATCCGCGAGGTTCGTATCGGTATCGACACCGCCGTGCCCAACCAGGTGCTGAAGATGCCGCCTTGCGACATGCGCGACCCCAGCGCGATCACCGCCGACATGCCGCTCTACATGAAGCTCGCCCCGAGCACCCAGTCCGTCTCGGTGGAGCTGACCTATCGCGACGGCAGCGTGTCGGAGATCAAGAGCTTCCGCAGCGCGAACCGCAGCAACAATTGAGGGCGTTCGGTATCGCCTGCGTCGTGGCCGTTAGAGCGGTGGGGTGATCCAATGAGGTGACGCTCTCCTGACGAGGGTGGCCCTCTGCCTCGAAGGGCGTGGACGGAATTAGATCGCACGGCTTCATCGGCTCGTGCTAACGGCAGGGATGAAGATGATCCAATCGCCTCACTTTTTCTCTTTTGCCGCCATGCTGCTCGCGACGACGCCGACGGTCGCCGCAGAGCAGATGACTGTCGAATTTTCATTCCGGGGATCGCGGGGCTGCAGCAGCCTTTTCCCAAATCCGGAGCTGCGACTGCACAACGTTCCGGCCGGCACGAAGTCGATCCTCATTCAATTTCGCACAGGCAATCGTGAGATGGGGGGCCAGAAAATTGCTCTCCCACCCAAGGGCGTCGTGCCACAGGACAGCATCCGGACCTTTGGCCCATGCGCTCCGGGCGTCTATACCTACGACGTCATCGCCCAATCCGCGACGGGCGAAACGATCGCCAAGGCAGAGAATTCGGAGCCTTTTCCGTTTATGCAATGACCTTCGGTTTCCGAAGCGCGTGAATATTTCGATCTCTGGATTTGGTCCGCACGTCGTTGCGGGCCTTTTTGCTGCCCTGAGAGGGAGCCCACGGGCGAAGGAACAACTCCTTGGTCACCTGGTTTGTTGGTCAAACCAGGGAGACGATCCATGATCCGCAAGTCCATCCTCGTAGCCTTCACATGTGCCGCGCTTTCGACAACCGCTCTTGCGCAGGGAGGCGGTGGGGGCGGAGGAGGAGGCGGTGGTGGTGCGGGCAGCGGCGGCGGTGCCAGTGCCGGTACGGGCACCGGCGGCGCCAGCGCGGGATCTGCGGCCAGCTCAGGAGCCGGAATGGGCACATCACCGAGCAGCGCCAATTCCGGGCCGTCGGCTCCTTCAGGGATGGGGATTCATGGCACCACCACGGGGGCCAACGTCAATACCAACAACAGCCAGAGCAACCCGAACGTTCAGCCGCCGATTGCGAACGGCACGTCGCCGACAGCGGCGCAAGCTGAGCGGAATGCCGGTGTCGGCCATGCGTCCAACGGCTTGCCGATCGGCAGTCCGGGCACCGGGACCAGCAATGAAGATCAGAAATAGCCGGGCGTGTTTTCCACGAAAGGCCCGCGCAGTGCGGGCCTGTTTGTGGCGTGAAGATAGCAATCGGGCCATCCTGAATGGATTGGCCCGATCCGTTCGCCGGTCGCCGCAGGCAAAGCTAGGCCCGCGGCTCGCTCTCTTCCGCGTCGCGGCTCCGGCGGGTGCGCAGATAGACCAGCGCGATGTTGATGGCCAGCCAGGCGGCCACGCCTGCAAGCAACCATGCCACGTTGAACGTTCCCTCTGATTGCCCTTCTGGGTCGTATTCCTCCTTAGCAACAACCGACCGCAGGATTTATTCCCGGGATCGGACCCGCCGGCTTGATCCGAGCTGCCGGCCGGCGTCGGACGTCGCGTATCCAAATTCAGGCGTCAAACAAACGGAATTGGCGCTACGTTGCCTGCCGTCGCATGATCGATACTCGCATCGCGGATCTTGACTGCATGACATCCGACCAACAATCGAACCGAACCAAACGGGTCCGCTGCTGCATCGTCGGCGGGGGACCAGCCGGCATGATGCTCGGCTATCTCCTGGGGCGGGCCGGCATCGAGGTGGTGGTGCTGGAGAAACACGCGGATTTCTTCCGCGACTTCCGCGGCGACACCGTGCATCCCTCGACGCTTCAGGTGATGGACGAGCTCGGCCTGATCGACGGCTTCCTGAAGCTGCCGCATCAGCGCCTGCAGAAGATGGACGGACTGTTCGGCGGTACGCCGGTGCGCATTGCCGATCTTTCCCGGCTCCAAACCAAGTACCCCTTCATCGCCTTCATGCCGCAATGGGATTTCCTGAATTTCCTGCGCGAGGCAGGGCGGCGCTTTGCTTCGCTCGAGGTGATGATGAATACCGAGGCGGTCGATCTGATCCGTCGCGGCGAGACCATCGCCGGCGTGCGGGCAAAGACGCCCGACGGCATCGTCGACATCGAGGCCGATCTCACCATCGCCTGCGACGGCCGGCATTCGACGGTGCGCGAGCGCGCGGGCCTCGCCGTCGAGGAGATCGGCGCGCCGATGGACGTGCTGTGGTTTCGCGCCGGCCGCAAGGCCGACGAGACGGAGAACGTGTTCGCGCGCGTCGAGCCCGGCAAGATGATGATCACCTTCGATCGCGGCGATTATTGGCAATGTGCCTATGTCATCGCCAAGGGACAGCACGAGGCGGTGAAGGCGAGGGGACTGCAGGCTCTGCTCGACGACGTCGTGCGCATGGCGCCGATCCTCAAGGCAGGAATCGCGGACGTGAAGAGCTTTGACGACGTCAAGCTGCTGACGGTTGCGATCAATCGCCTGGCGCGCTGGACGCGGCCGGGCCTGCTGTGCATCGGCGATGCCGCGCATGCGATGTCGCCGGTCGGCGGCGTCGGCGTCAATCTCGCCGTGCAGGACGCGGTCGCGACTGCCAATCTGCTGGCGGACAAGCTGCAGCACGGTTGCCCGTCCGAGGACGAACTCGATGCGGTCCGCCGCCGCCGCGAGTTCCCGGTGAAGATGACGCAGCGCATGCAAAGGGTCGTGCAGAACAACATCATCAGCGGCGCCCTGTACGGCGGCGACCAGCCACTGAAGGTGCCGCTGATCGTGCGCCTCATCACCGCGCTGCCGTGGCTCCAGGGCATTCCTGCGCGGCTGATTGGGCTCGGCGTGCGACCCGAGCACGTGCAGTCGAAGGTAGCCGCGAGATCGTAGCGTCGCAATTTGGTAGGGATAACGCCGCGTTAAATCGCGCGTCCGGCGTTGCGCGTTGGCAACAGCGCCGACGCATCTGCACGTCGGTGCGGGCCGATGCGCCGCGTTAACTCTGTTGATTCCAATTTTAGTAACGTGCGTCTGTGACCGTGCGCCCATCAAAGGACACGGGGTGTACCATGCGTAACAAATTGATTGCCGCCTTCGCCTGCACGACCGCTCTGGTTTCGACGGGCGTGGCCTCCGCTGCCGATCTCGGCACGCGTTACACGAAGGCGCCCGCTTATGTCGAGCCGCTGTTCAACTGGACCGGTTTCTATGTCGGTGGCCACATCGGCGGCGCATGGACCAACGAGCAGTTCATCAACAACGGGAATACGTCGACCTTCGGCGACCTCGGGCCGGGCCAGGGCTTCCGTCAGCGCAACTCGGGTGTCATGGGCGGTGCCCAGATCGGCTACAATTGGCAGGCCAACAACTACGTGTTCGGCATGGAAGGCACCATCTCCGGCCTCGACAACAAGGGCTCGTTCACGAACACCGTATTTGGCCTCGGCCTTGACGATCAGTTCAGCTGGCGCGCCAACGTGCTGGCGACCATCGTCGGCCGTGCGGGCTTCGCGGTGCAGAACAACCTGTTCTACATCAAGGGCGGCTACGCCGGCGTGAACAACCGTCTTTCGGTCGTCGACAACGTGCCCAACCCCTCCACGGGCTCCGGCGGTCAGACTCATTGGCACAACGGCTGGACCCTCGGCGCCGGCTGGGAATATGGCGTCACCCGCAACTGGATCGTCGGTCTCGAATACAATTATGCGGCCTTCGGCAGCCAGACCTATCAGCTCGGCGGCACCTCGGGCAGCTACACCTTCGACACCAAGCCGCGCGACATCCAGTGGGCCGTCGTGCGCGCGAGCTACAAGTTCGACGCACCGGTCATCGGCCGCTACTGAGCACGTCGACGAACGACCAAGCACCAACAAAAGACGAGGACTGCCAAACTTCGAGAGCCCCGGCTTCGCCCGGGGCTCTTTTTTGCGTTCGGGAAACGTCAGGCTGACGGACCTTTGCGTGATTCAAATACCACTTTGTCCCGAATAGCGCACGGGAACCCGCGAGGCGGGCGGATTGGGCCTCGCAACCCGACGGGCGCGACGTATAGAATCATGCTGGACAATTTCAATTTCTTGCATCTTTTTCTGGAGCAACACCGATGAAAAAGGCTTTGGTTTTCGCAGGAGTGATGTCCCTTCTGGTCGGCGCGCCCGGCATCGCGACGGCAGCCGACATGGCGGTCAAGGCCGCGCCCATCGCACCGCCCGTCGCGGTGTATAACTGGACCGGCTTCTACATCGGCGGGTTTGGCGGATATGGCTGGGGCAATCACGATCGTCTCAACGACGCCGGTTTTGCCAATAGCTACAGCTCAAGCGGGCCCATCGCCGGCGGCCTCGCCGGCTACAACTGGCAGATCAGGAATTTCGTGCTCGGTGTCGAAGGCGATCTCGCCTGGGCGGACATCAAGGGCGACGACAATTTCGTGGGCGGCACCCGCGACGAGACCACGCTGCGCTGGGTCGGCACCATTCGCGGCCGCGCCGGCATTGCGTTCAATAAATGGTTGTTCTTTGCGACGGGCGGCTGGGCCTATGGCGAGCAGCGCCACGTGAACACGAATCTCGGCGTCGGCATCGACGCCTTCTCGTCGAACACCAGCGGCTGGACCGCGGGTGCGGGCGTGGAATATGCATTCGCTCCGAACTGGCTCGGCAAGGCCGAGTATCGCTACTACGATTTCGAGCGCTACTCCCGCGGCGGCGCGCCTCCGGCAACGCCCAACGGCAATGTTCCCTACAGCGTCGCCAGCCAGTACCAGACGGTCACGGTCGGCGTCAGCTACAAGTTCGGCGGCCCCGTGATGGCGAAGTACTGATCGCGCGTAGCAAGAGCGTGCGCGCATGAACAGAGCCCCGGCATCCTTGCCGGGGCTCTTGCTTGCTAAAGCGCGATGAGATTTGGATGAAGCGTCATCGCGCTCTAGGTTGTTGTTTGCGCATGATCCTTCCGGAAAACCGCTTCGCACTTTTCCGGATCATGCTTTAGGCCATCACCGAGAAGCCGCCGTCGACGGGGATCGCGGTGCCCGTGACGAAGTTCGACGCGGGTGATGCCAGGAATACGGCGATGCCGGCGAAGTCGTCGATGTCGCCCCAGCGCCCCGCGGGCGTGCGCGCCAGCACCCGCTCGTGCAATCCCGACACCTGCTGCCGCGCGCCGCGGGTGAGATCGGTGTCGATCCAGCCTGGCAGGATCGCGTTGACCTGGATGTTGTCGGGCGCCCAGGCGTTGGCGCAGGCGCGCGTGTACTGCACGATGCCGCCCTTGCTCGCCGCGTAGGCTGTGGCGAAGCTCGCACCGAAGATCGACATCATCGAACCGATGTTGATCACCTTGCCGTTGCCGGACGCCTTCAGGTGAGGATAGGCGAGCTTCGAGCACAGGAAGGCGCTGGTGAGGTTGGTCTCGATCACCTTGTTCCACTCGTCGAGCTCGAGTTCGTGCGGCGGCTTGCGGATGCTCATGCCGGCATTGTTGACGAGGATGTCGATGCGGCCGAGATCCTTCACCACGCGGGCAATCATGGCTTCGATCGCGCTCTTGTCGGTGACGTCGGTCGCGACCGCGAGCGCCTTGACGCCGCGCTGCCTGAGATCTTCGACGGCCGCCTTGGACTTTGCCTCGTTGCGTCCGACCACGGCGATGTCGGCGCCTGCGTCGGCAAGGCCGCGCGCCATGCCGAGGCCGATACCGCCATTGCCTCCCGTGACGATCGCGACCTTGCCGCGGAGATCGAACCGGCTGGATGTCATGCTTGTATGTCCTGGTTTCTTCTATTGGTTGCTCTGCCAGATCAGCACCAGCCCGAAACCGGCCATGGCGGCGCCATAGCCGGCCCATTGCAGCTGGTTGACCATGAAGCTCGATCGCGGCCAGGGAACGGTGCCCGTGCCCTGGCCGATCCAGAGCAGGCCGAGGGCAGTTGCAAACAGGCCTGCGACAAGCAGAAATCTGCGCATGCGTTCCTCCCCATCGGTCCGCTTCCGTCACGGTGCGGCGATGAAGGATCACCGCCGCCGCGAAAGCTTGGGCCCACACTAGAGCGTTTTCGTGCGAAGTGGATACCGGTTCGCGTCAAGAAAACGCGTCAAAACCAGAATCGAGAGCCCCGTTCCGATTCCATCGGAACGGGAGAAGCTCGAGCCGTAGCTTCGGCCCGGATACAATGGCGGCGCCAGCCGCAAGCCGTCGTGCGGGGAGAGAGTCCTCGTCCCCAGGCGAGGAATCGAAGCAGGAGCGATCAGAGATGCTGATGGGGTTTGCGCGAAGCGCCCCTCGCCGAATCGTAGCAGGCCGCGTGAAGCTCAGCGCCTGCTGCTGACGGGCACATAACGAAAAAGCCCCGGCAATGCCGGGGCTTTGACGTTTGATCGTGAGATCAGATCAGTACTTCGCGACGACCGGACCGGTCCAGTTGAAGCGGTAGACCAGCGAGGTCGAGATCGTCTGGTTCCAGCTGTTGGCGCGGATGTCGCGACCGACCAGCGCGTTGGTGCCGTCGACCAGCTCGTTCTGGGTCTTGGCGTTGTAGAAGGACGAACGATACTCGGTCTTCATGAACCAGCCGGGCGAGGTGATGCCGAAGATGTTCAGGCTGTTCTCGACACCGCCACCGATGAACCAGCCGTTACGGTTGTAGCTGTTCAGGTGAATGCCGGCCGGCGTGCCAACAACGTTGGTGAAGTTGGTCTGGCCGAAGTGGGCGCCAGAGTAACCGCCGTTGACGTAGGAGAGAACGTTCGGAGCGACCAGCCAGCCGAGGCGAGCGCCCGCGGCCCAGGAGGTTTCCAGCTTCTGGTTGCCAGTGAGGCCGCCGATCGGATCCTGGATGGTGGCGCGGATGCTGCCGAACTGACCGTCAGCGAAAATACCGGCGACCCAGGTGCCGCTGAACTGCCAGTCGTAACCGGCGCCGACCGTACCGAACCAACCGGAGCCGCCCTGGCGCTGGTCGATCGTCAGCGCGGTGTTGGTTCCCGTGGTCTGGACATGCTGGTCAGCGTTCGAGAGGCCACCGCCGCCACCGCCGAAGACGTAGAAGCCGGTCCAGTTCGCGACGGGCGCCACGACCGGAGCCTTCACGTAGGGACGGGCAGCGAGATCGGCCGCCGAGGCCGAACCGGTCATCGCGGCAACCGCGGTCAGAGCGAGCAAAACCTTCTTCATGTCAAAATCCCCAACCTTGGTCTGTCGTAGCAGGCGCGAGCGCACTGAAGTTCGTTTCATCTGATGAGCGGACTATAGACGTTTCCCGCCGAAATGCTGTTGCCGGGCAGGCACAGTCGCCGGAAAACGCCGGCGGGCGCCCATTTGATGTGCGGCTGCCGGAAACGAGAATAATCAAATAAAATCAAATGGATGAATGATATTTGAGGGATCCTCTTTCGGGTAAGTTTTCATTAGGAAATACCGCTCTGTCCGGAATGGAGGCATCCCCCCGTCCGGCCGGACGCCGTGAGTCGTTGGCCAAGTCGCGGCAACGGGCCGGAGAATCGCCAGTCTTGTGGGTGAGGGCAGGCCTCGACGGCCAAGGCAAAACACAAGGCGGCATCGCCAAACAAAAAAGAGCCTCGGCTCCCCGCCGAGGCTCTCTAACCCGATACGACGGCAGTGGAGACCTTAGACGTCCAGCAATTCGTCGCTGGCGAACTCGGCCTTGTCCGAGATGAAGGCGAAGCGCGCCTCCGCCTTCGTGCCCATCAGCCGCTCCACGGAATCGGCCGTGGTGTCGCGATCGTCGGGCAGCAGCACCACCTTGAGCAGCGTGCGCTTAGCTGGATCCATCGTGGTTTCCTTGAGCTGCGCCGGCATCATCTCGCCGAGGCCTTTGAAGCGGTTCACCTCGACCTTGGCGTTGGCGTTGAACGCGCTCTTGATCAGCTCGTCCTTGTGCTTGTCGTCGCGGGCGTACACCGACTTGGAGCCGTGGGTCAGCTTGTAGAGCGGCGGCACCGCCAGGAAGAGATGGCCCTGGTCGATCAGCGGCCGCATCTGCTGGTAGAAGAAGGTGATCAGCAGGGAAGCGATGTGGGCGCCGTCGACGTCGGCGTCGGTCATGATGATGATGCGCTGGTAGCGCAGATCCTCTTCGCGATATTGCGCGAGCATGCCGCAGCCGATCGCCTGCACGAGGTCGGAGAGCTGGGCGTTCGCCGCCAGCTTGTCCTTGCCGGCGGAGGCGACGTTGAGGATCTTGCCGCGCAGCGGCAGTACGGCCTGGGTCTTGCGGTCGCGCGCCTGCTTGGCGCTGCCGCCGGCCGAGTCGCCCTCGACGATGAAGAGCTCGGAGCCTTCGGTGCCGGCGTCGCTGCAATCGGCGAGCTTGCCGGGCAGGCGCAGCTTCTTGCCGGCGGTCTTGCGCGCCGTCTCCTTCTCCTGGCGGCGGCGCAGCCGCTCCTCGGCGCGGTCGATCACGAAGTCCAGCAGCCGGTTGGCCATGTTCGGATTGCCCGACAGCCAATGGTCGAACGGATCCTTCATCGCCTGCTCGACGATGCGCTGCGCTTCGGCGGTGGCGAGGCGGTCCTTGGTCTGGCCCTGGAATTCGGGCTCGCGCACGAACACCGAGAGCATCACGGCTGCACCCACCATCACGTCTTCCGAGGTGATGGACGAGGCGCGCTTGCCCTGGCCGACGCGCTCGGCGTGATCCTTCAGGCCGCGGAGCAGCGCGCTGCGCAGGCCGGATTCGTGCGTGCCGCCATCGGGAGTGGGGACGGTGTTGGTGTAGGAGGACAGGAAGCCGTCGGCATCCGCGGTCCAGGCCACCGCCCATTCGCAGGCGCCGTGCGCGCCGTTGCGGCCCGACTTGCCGGAGAAGATGTCGGGATGCACCAGCGTGTCGGCGTGGATTGCGGCGGCGAGATAATCCTTCAATCCGCCGGGGAAGTGGAACGTCGCCTCCGCCGGCACGTCCTCGACGCCCTTGAGCAGTTCGGGCGCGCAGTTCCAGCGGATCTCGACGCCGCCGAACAGATAGGCCTTGGAACGCGTCATCTTGAACAGGCGCTGCGGCTTGAACGCGGCCTTGGCCCCGAAGATGTCGGTATCGGGCTTGAAGCGCACGCGCGTGCCGCGGCGGTTGTTGATCTTGCCGAGATCCTCGAGCTTGCCCTTGGGGTGCCCGCGCTCGAACGTCATGCGGTAGAGCCTCTGGCTGCGCGCGACCTCGACCTCGAGCAGGGAGGAGAGGGCGTTCACCACGGAGATGCCGACGCCGTGCAGACCGCCCGAGGTCTCGTACACCTTGCTGTCGAACTTGCCGCCCGAGTGGAGCGTGCACATGATGACTTCGAGCGCCGACTTCTTCGGGAATTTCGGGTGCGGATCGATCGGAATGCCGCGGCCGTTGTCGGTGACTGTCAGGAACCCGTCCGCGCTCAGCTCGACACCGATGAAGGTCGCGTGGCCCGCCAGCGCCTCGTCCATCGAGTTGTCGATGACTTCGGCGAACAGATGATGCAGCGCCTTCTCGTCGGTGCCGCCGATATACATGCCCGGACGGCGCCGTACCGGTTCCAGGCCTTCGAGGACCTCGATGTCGGCCGCGGTGTAATCGGCTTCTCCGCCGCTGCCGCGCGGTGCCGCCTTGGCGGCGCGGGGCTTCGGCTCGTCGCCACCGAAAAAGTCGTCTTTTGCTTTGGGTTTCAACTGCTTGGACATGTATCTTGATGCGTTCCGAGGGCCGCAGGAGCGGCGAATCGATTGGGCCGACTATGCCACTTCTGACCAGGAAAGGTTATCGCAGGGCGGGCCGGGCGGTGTGGTTGGGAGCCAATCCCGGCGATTTTACGCCGCAGGCCCAGCCATTCCCGGCAATTTGACGTCCTCGCCCGGGTCGTGTCGGGTTTTGTGACTTGATGTCACACAACCCCTTGGCTTACCAGTCCTTTTCATCGAGCAGCACCTTGAGACGGGGCGGGAAGGCTATTTTTGATGGAGCAGTTTGCGCACGCCCTGGCCGATTTCGTGCGCGCTCACCAGACTTGGGCGGCTCCGGTCGTGTTCCTGCTCGCTTTCGGGGAATCGCTCGCCTTCATCTCGCTGCTGGTCCCCGCCTGGGGGGCGCTGGTGGCGATCGGTGCGCTGATCGGGGTGAGCGGCATCAGCTTTTATCCGGTCTGGATCGCCGGCGGCCTCGGCGCGGCGCTGGGCGACTGGGTCTCCTACTGGTTCGGCTATCGCTACAAGGAGAAGGTCGCCGAGATGTGGCCGCTCTCGCGCTATCCAGGCCTCTTGCCCCGAGGCGAGGCTTTCGTGCGCAGCTGGGGCATCCCCAGCATCTTCATCGGCCGCTTCTTCGGTCCCTTGCGCGCCTCGGTGCCGCTCGCGGCCGGCATCTTCGAGATGCCCTATTGGAGCTTTCAGGCGGCTAATTTCATCTCCGCCCTGGTGTGGTCCGCCGTGCTCCTGCTGTTCGGCGATGTGCTTGCCAAGATCATGGAATGGATCTGGCGGGTGATCTGACGCTCCAAACCTTGACGAAGACCAGATCCGGCCTTATAGCCCCGCGCCATGATCAACGCCGCGACCATCCTGTTCGCCCGTCGCCGCCGCCGCAGTCTTGCGGTTTGGGCGGTCGATCGCGTTTGAGATCATCGTCTTTGCCGCTGGATCCGATCCGCGGCATTCTCTCTCCTGTCAGCGCGATCTGATCCGGCGGCCCCCTAGGAGGCCCAGCAGGAGACCACGATGTACACGCCACCCCATTTCAAGCAAGACCGCACCGCGAGCCTGAAATTCGCGGAAGAGCGCGGCTTCGGCACCATGTGTGCCTTTGACGGCAACAAACCGGTTGCCTCGCCGCTGCCGTTCTATCTGACCTTTGCCGCCGACGGGACGCCGCAGGCCGCCTTTCACGTCGCCCGTCACAATCCGCTGCTAAGGCTGGCGGGCGGCGATGCGTCCTGGCTGCTCGCGGTCAACGGCCCCGATGCCTACGTCTCGCCGGACTGGTACGTCTCGCCCGATCAGGTTCCGACCTGGCTGTATCAGGCGGTGCATCTGAGCGGACCGGTGCGGTTGTTGTCGGATGCTGAGCTGGCGGTGCAGATCGACACGCTCAGCGACAAGTTCGAGAGCTGGCTGCTGCCGAAGAAGCCGTGGACGTCGGGCAAGATGACCGCCGGCCGGCTCGAAGCCATGAAGAAGGGGATCGTGGGGCTGGTCATGACGGTTGAAGAGGTCGAAGGCAGCTTCAAGCTCAACCAGCACAAATCCGACGCCGATTATATTGCGATCGCCAATGCGCTCGGCGCGCAGCCCGCGGCCGATGCCAGAGCGATTGCGCAGCTGATGCAGGACGTGAGGCCGGAAGCCTTCGCGGCCGAAACCAACAAGCTCGAAAGGAGCGTTCCATGAGCCTCGCGGACACAACCAAAGCCCCGGCCACCAGCGCGGCCAAGAAGCCCGCCACCGTCTTCGTCGACGGCGGCTCCGGCACCACCGGGCTCGGCATCAACGAGCGGCTGAAGCACCAGAACGACGTCGTTGTGAAGACGATCCCTGACGACAAGCGCAAGGATCCCGCGGCAAAGAAGGCGCTCATGGAGGAGGTCGACCTCGTCATCCTCTGCCTGCCCGACGATGCAGCAAAGGAGACGGTCGCGCTCGTCGACAGCATGGGCGCCTCGGGCCCCAAGGTGCTCGACGCCTCGACGGCCTACCGCGTCGCGCCCGACTGGGCCTACGGCTTTCCGGAACTGACGCCGGACCAGGCCGGCAAGATCAAGGCCGCGAGAAAGGTCTCCAATCCCGGCTGCTATCCGACCGGCGCGATCGCGCTACTGCGGCCGATCGTCGATGCCGGCCTGCTACCGTCCGACTATCCCGTCACCGTCAACGCGGTGAGCGGCTATTCCGGCGGCGGCAAGTCGATGATCGCAAGCTTTGAAGACGGCAGCGCGCCGTCCTTCGAGCTCTACGGTCTCGGCTTCGAGCACAAGCATCTGCCGGAGATGCAGCTCTACTCGAACCTGACGCGGCGGCCGATCTTCATTCCCTCGGTCGGCAACTACCGACAGGGCATGCTGGTCTCGGTGCCGCTCCAGCTCGACACGCTGCCGGGCAAGCCTGTCGGCGCCGACCTTCAGGCTGCGCTGGCCAAGCGGTATGCCGGCTCGAAATACGTCAAGGCGATGCCGCTCCAGAACGAGGCTGCCAAAGCCGGCCGGCTCGAGCCGGAGGCGCTCAACGAGACCAACATGCTCGAGCTCTACGTCTTCGCCAGCGACAAACATCACCAGGCGGTGCTGGTCGCCCGGCTGGACAATCTCGGCAAGGGAGCCTCGGGCGCGGCCGTGCAGAACATGCGGCTGATGCTCGGGCTGGCAGAGGCGTAACCGATCCAGCGCTGAGGGAACGTCTGATGAGCACGAAGAGAATCGGCATTCTCGGCGCCTCCGGCTACACCGGCGCCGACGCGGTGCGCCTGTTGGCGCGGCATCCGAATGCCGAGATCACCGCACTCACTGCCAATACCCATGCCGGCAAAGCCATGAGCGAGGTGTTTCCGCATTTCTTCATGCTGGAGCTGCCTAGGCTCGTGGAATGGGAAAAGGTCGACTGGAGCAAGCTCGATGCGGTGTTCTGCGGACTGCCCCACGGGACCACGCAGGACATCATCGCCGCGGTCCTGAAGGCAAATCCTGATATCAAGGTCCTCGACATGTCCGCCGATTTCAGGCTTCGGGACAAGAACACCTATGCGCAATGGTACGGCCATGAGCATCGGGCGCTCGAATTGCAGGGCGAGGCGGTCTACGGTCTCACCGAATTCTATCGCGAAAAAATCGCGTCGGCGCGGCTCGTCGCCTGTCCCGGCTGCTACCCCACGGCGGCGCTGCTCGCGCTGGTACCGCTTGCGAAGGCCAGACTGATCGACGTCGACGACATCGTCATCGACGCGAAATCGGGCGTCACCGGCGCCGGACGCGGGCTGAAACAGAACACGTTGTTCAGCGAGGCGGGCGAGGGGCTTTCGCCCTATTCGGTCGGCACCCACCGGCATGCGCCCGAGATCGAGCAGGAGATCGGCCTCGCCGCCGGCTCTGCGGTCACGGTGAACTTTACGCCGCATCTGATCCCGATGGCGCGCGGCGAGCTCTGCACGTCCTACGTAAAGCTCAATGGCGCGACGCCCGACGATTTGCGGGCCGCGCTCGAGCAGGCCTACGTCAACGAACCCTTCGTGCATGTCGCCAAAAAGGGCGTGCTGCCGCAGACGCAGAATGTCCGCGGTTCCAACTATGTGCAGATCGGTGTCGTCGCCGACCGCATCAAGAACCGGGCGATCGTCATTTCCACGCTCGATAATCTGGTGAAGGGCTCGGCCGGGCAGGCGATCCAGAACATGAACTTGATGTTCGGGTTGCCCGAAACGATGGGGCTGGATCAGATCGCGCTGTTCCCGTGATGTGAGGCGACAGTGGACGAAGAGACGCTGCAATTCTACCGCGGCAACGCCGAGGCCTATGCTGGGCGCGAGATCACCTCGCGCCAGGCGCGGCTGGCGGCGTTTCTCGCCCGGCTCGCGCCGGGCGCTTCCATTCTCGAACTCGGATGCGGCGCCGGCGGTGATACCGCGGAAATGCTGGCGCGCGGCTTCGCGGTTCGCGCGACCGATGGATCGCCTGAAATGGCCGAGGTCGCCTCGCGCCGCCTCGGTTGTCCGGTCGAGACCCTGCTGTTCGAGCAGCTCGACGAAACCGAGGCCTATGATGCCGTCTGGGCCAATGCGTGCCTGCTGCATGTGCCGAGACCCGAACTCGCCGGGGTCCTTGGGCGGATCTGGCGCGCGCTGAAACCGGACGGTTTCTTCTACGCCAGCTACAAGGCGGGCGAGGCCGAAGGCCGCGACACGTTGAACCGCTATTACAACTATCCCTCGCCGGACTGGCTGCGGGCGACCTACGCCGAGGCGGGCCGCTGGAGCGGGGTGACGATCGATACCGGCGAGGTCAAGGGCTTCGACGACAAGGCCGCATCGATGCTGTTCGTCGTCGCGCAGAAGAGCGGCTGAGCGCGGCGCGCGCTCATACCACCTTGAAGATCGCCAGCGCCAGCTATTCGGCGACCCATTCCAGAAGCGCGTTCTGCGCGTGGAGCAAATAGGCCTTCGCCAACGTGCTCTGACACGTGGGATGGCTCATCGCATCGGCGCTGACCTCTTTGCCTCGGGTCACCGGAGGGCAGGGTAGGAATATAACGTCGGAACGGCATCGGTCGAGGAGGGATGCCGATACCTGATATTCGAAGAGTTGATCAGCAGACCCGCCATCAGGCCAGCAATCCGTGATGATCACATCCGCATCGCGCAGGCTTTCCAGACTGGCGCTCGCGGTGAAGTTCGGGCTCGCGATATCCTTGATATGCCAGTCTTCCTGATAGACCTGCGTCACCTGGATCGGCAGCGAGATCGAGGCTTCGACCCATGACCGCAGGATATTGCCGTCGGGGGCAATGCCAACGGCCTTCAGACCCTCCAGAGATTTGCGCTTGCCAGCGATATAAGCGAGATCGCCGAGTGTCTCGCACGGGTGATTTGACCGCGTTCTCGCATTGATGACGGGGGCCTTAGCGCTCGACGCGAGCTCGCGCAAGGTCGGCAACTCCCGAGTGCGCACGACCAGGATGTCGAACCAATTGTCGAGATATCCTGCGAGATCGGCCGTCCCCTCACGGACATTGAATCTGATCGGGGGCTGAACACAGATGCCGCCCATGGCCCTCACGCCGAGATCGAAGGCCGTTGTATTCCGCCAGCCGCCATCGTCTGCGATGAGGGCGACACGCCTGCCAGCGAGGCTCTGCGGCATGTCGCGGTCAGTCCACGCGGCCGCCAGCAACTGCGCGCGGCCGATAATGGACAGGATCGTCTCTGCGCCGAGGTCGTGGAACTGAACGAAGTCCCGATTGGCTTCGCTACGCATTGGCGCACCTTGGGGGGCGAGCTCTCAAACCACCTTGAAGATCGCCAGCGCCAGCACGGCCTGGGCGAGGAAGCCGACGGTGAAGGCCAGCGTGCGGAACACCGGGATGCCGATCGCATAGACGATCAGATGCGCGACGCGGGACCAGAAATAGACGGCGCAGGCGAGCACGGTCCATTTCGAGGAATAGTCGATCGCATTCAGGATCAGCACCAGCGGCGCGAAGATCACGAGGTTCTCGACCGCGTTGTCATGCGCGAACATCAGCCGGTTCGCCCAGTCCGCTTGCGGCTTGTCGTTGCGCGAGGGATTGGCCATGGCGCCGGAAAGGCCACGAACCTGGCAGCGGTTGATGATGTAGGGAATCCAGAGGATCCCGGTCAGGATCACCGTCAGTGTCAACCAGAACAATTCGCGCGTCATGGTGCGGTCCCCTCTGTCGTCGCTGTGATGAGCGGAAGTCTATACGAAAGCACAGCCGATTCCGCTATGCGCGAACCCTGACATAGCTGCCAGGCGCGTCCTCGATCGGCGGGAATGCTTCGTTCCCCGGTACGCGCGCCGGGACCTGCTCCGGATCGAGC
Organism: Bradyrhizobium sp. UNPF46; assembly: GCF_006658625.1. Lineage (NCBI taxonomy): Bacteria > Pseudomonadati > Pseudomonadota > Alphaproteobacteria > Hyphomicrobiales > Nitrobacteraceae > Bradyrhizobium > Bradyrhizobium sp. UNPF46. The sequence continues at coordinate 64,677 of NZ_LFJB01000049.1, read as the reverse complement.
TCGCCCAGCCATTGGCGCCAGTCCGGCCACCACGAACCCTTGTGCTCCACCGCGCCCTTCATCCACTGCGCGACGTTGACGTCCTTGATGTTGTCGTTGGTCCAGTACTGATACTTGTTCGAGGCTGGCGGATTGACGACGCCCGCGATATGGCCCGAACCCGACAGCACGTATTTCACCGGGCCGCCGAAGAACTGCGAGCCGTACAAAACCGATTCCGCCGGCGCGATATGGTCCTCGCGCGTGGCGAGGTTGTAGACGGGCACCTTGACCTTGGAGAGATCGAGCAGCGTGTTGTCGAGCACCATCGTGCCGGTGGAGAGGCGGTTCTCCAGATAGCAATTGCGCAGATAATAGGAATGGTTCGATGCGGTCATGCGCGTCGCGTCGGAATTCCAGTGCAGCAGGTCGAACGCGCTCGGCTGCTGGCCCTTCAGGTAGTTGCTGACGACGTAGGACCAGATCAGGTCGTTGGAGCGCAGCATGTTGAAGGCCATCGCCATCTTCGAGCCTTCGAGCACACCGGCCGCCTTCATGTCCTGCTCGAGCGATGCGATCTGGTCCTCGTCGACGAAGACGAGGAGATCACCGGCATGGGTGAAGTCGACCTGCGCCGCAAAGAACGTCGCCGACGACACGCGCTGGCGGCGCTTCTCGGCGAGCCAGGCCAGCGTGGTCGCGAGCATCGTGCCGCCGACGCAATAGCCGGCGGTGTGCACCTTCATCTCGCCGGTCAGCTTCTCGATCACGTCCATCGCCGTGAGCGGGCCTTCCTTCATGTAGTCTTCCCAGCTCTTGTTGCCGAGCCGCTTGTCGGGATTGACCCATGAGATCACGAATACGGTGATGCCCTGGTCGACGCACCACTTGATGTAGGATTTCTCCGGCTTGAGATCGAGGATGTAGAACTTGTTGATCCAGGGCGGCACGATCAGGAGCGGGGTGCGCAGCACCGTCTCCGTGGTCGGCGAATACTGGATCAGCTGCATCATCTCGTTCTGGTAGATCACCTTGCCCGGCGTCGTCGCCATGTTGACGCCGACGACGAGGTTGTCCGGATTGGACTGGCGGATCTTCAGCATGCCCTTTCCGGCTGCGATGTCCTCGGCCAGCATGGTCAGGCCGCGCGCGAGGTTCTCGCCGCTGCTGGCCACGGTCTCGCGCAGCACCTCCGGATTGGTCAGCACGAAATTGGACGGCGACAGCGCGTTGGCGACCTGCTGGACGTAGAACTCGGCCTTGCGGCGGGTGTGCGGATCGAGCTCGGCGTCGCGCACCAGCTCCTGCGCCCATTTGGTCGTGAGCAGATAAAGCTGCATCACGAAATCGAAAAACTGGTTCGACTTCCATTCCGGGTCGGCAAAGCGCTTGTCGCGCGGCGAGGGCGCGATCGCAGGGGGAGCGTCCTGGCCGGCCATGCGACGCGCGGCCGAGCCCCAGAGGTCGAGATAGTCCTTGGCAAGCTTGGTCTGCAGATCGGACGAGCGGGAGGAATCCGACAGCCAGTATTCGGCGACCGAGGTGAAGGTCTTGACCACTTCCGCAAGCTCGGCCGGCGGGCGATCCTGCACCTCACCGCTCTCGCGGGGCTTGAGATAGGCGGCGAGCGCCTTGCCGCCGCTCTCCATCGCCCGCGCGACATTGATCGCGAAGGCTTCCGCATCGAACTTGGTCTCGGGTTTGGGCGTGTCGGTCGTGGCCATACTCATGAGCAGAACAGTAACGACTCATTCCGTATTCGTCACCGCGAAGCTCGCATGTTTGGCGTTAAACCCGCTCCAAGATGTGCTGCACTGCGACAAAGCTTCTTGGTTTTGTCACAATCGCGGTGCAACCCTTCGACCGTGGGCCTTGGATGTATTCTCGCTCGTACCATTTGTGGGCAGCAATGGTTTGAGCTTGGGCAGGTTGTCGGGTTAGTGTGCGACAGCTTGCATTGGGACGAGTAGGGGATTTCCCAAGTGTCGGCATTGAGGGACCTGCAAAAGTCGCTGCTGATCTGCGGCACGCTGTTGAGCGTGGCATTCGCGTTGGGCGGCTGTTCCAGTCAGCTGGCGGACATGACGCCTGCGGATGCGCAGGCGCATCCCCGGGAGCCCGGGAGCTATTTGCCGGTGCACGACCTGCCGCCGGATCGCGATCAAGCCGTCATCTCGCCGGAGCAGCGTGCCAAGATCGAGGCCGAGCTTGCCGCCGCGCGCGATCGTCAGGCCGTCGCGGCCAAGGAGGGGAAATGAGGCGCTGCAAGGTAATCGCTGGCGCCCCCGTCTTGCCGTGCTAAAAGACCTCGGTTCAGCCGACAGTCAGGGCGAACGACTTCAGCTTTCGTTGTCGATCATTGCTCTAAGCATTTGATTTTGAGCGATTTTTGTAGCGAAACTGAGCCCCTTTCCGGGCCGCTGTCCTGTTCTGTCGATTCTGTCCTGACCGGTTGCCCCGGAGCCCAGAGAGCCATGGAAGAATTTTACCGCATCCGCCGCCTTCCGCCTTACGTGTTCGAGCAGGTCAACCGGGCCAAGGCGGCCGCGCGGAATGCCGGCGCCGACATCATCGACCTCGGCATGGGCAACCCGGACCTGCCGGCGCCTGCGCATGTGCTGGAGAAGCTGAAGGAGACGCTGGGCAAGCCGCGCACCGACCGCTACTCGGCCTCCCGCGGCATCCCCGGGCTGCGCCGGGCCCAGGCTGCCTATTACGCCCGCCGCTTCGGCGTGAAGCTCAATCCGGACACCCAGGTCGTGGCGACGCTGGGGTCGAAGGAGGGCTTTGCCAACGTGGCGCAGGCGATCACGGCGCCCGGTGACGTCATCCTCTGTCCGAACCCGAGCTACCCGATTCACGCCTTCGGCTTCCTGATGGCGGGCGGCGTGATCCGCTCGGTGCCCTCCGAGCCAACGCCGCAGTTCTTCGAGGCGGTGGAGCGGGCGATCGTGCATTCGATCCCCAAGCCGCTCGCGCTCGTCGTCTGCTATCCCTCGAATCCGACCGCCTATGTCGCGAGCCTCGATTTCTACAAGGACCTCGTCGCGTTCGCGAAGAAGCACGAGATCCTGATCCTGTCCGATCTCGCCTATGCCGAGGTCTATTTCGACGAGAGCAACCCGCCGCCATCGGTGCTGCAGGTGCCCGGCGCGATGGACTGCACCGTCGAGTTCACCTCGATGTCGAAGACCTATTCGATGGCCGGCTGGCGCATGGGCTTTGCGGTCGGCAATGAGCGCGTGATCGCCGCGCTCGCCCGCGTCAAATCCTACCTCGATTACGGTGCCTTCACACCGGTCCAGGTCGCGGCGACCGCGGCGCTGAACGGCCCGGACGATTGCATCAAGGAGATGCGCGACACCTACCGCAAGCGCCGCGATGCGCTGGTGGAATCGTTCGGTCGTGCCGGCTGGGAGATCCCGCCGCCGGAAGCCTCGATGTTCGCCTGGGTGCCGCTGCCGGAGGCCTTCCGCAGCGTCGGCAGCATGCAGTTCGCGACCCTGATGGTGGAGAAATCCGGCGTTGCGGTCTCGCCCGGCGTCGGCTTCGGCGAGCATGGTGAAGGATATGTCCGCATCGCCATGGTGGAAAACGAGCAACGGATCAGGCAGGCCGCGCGCGGCGTGCGCCGCTTCCTTGAAAGCGGCATCGAAACGTTGCACAACGTCGTTCCGCTCGCCAATCGGCGTTAAGTTCTCTTCGGCAGGTTTTCTAAGACATCATGGTTGCACCCCTGAAAGTGGGCATAGCGGGGCTCGGCACCGTGGGCGCCGAAGTGGTCCGTTTGATCGAAACGCAAGGCCGCGTGCTCGCGGCCCGCAGCGGCCGCGGCATCCGCGTCGTTGCCGTCACCGCACGCTCGAAGGCCAAGAAGCGCGGCATCGATCTGCGCGGCGTCGAATGGGCCAAGGATCCGATGGCGCTGGCGACGCATCCCGGTATCGATTGCTTCGTCGAGCTGATGGGCGGCGCCGGTGATCCCGCGCTCTCGGCCGTGGAAGCCGCGCTGGGCGCCGGCAAGTCGGTGGTCACCGCCAACAAGGCGCTGCTGGCCAAGCACGGCCTCAAGCTCGCCAAGGCGGCCGAAAACCACGGCGGCGCGCTGAATTTCGAGGCAGCCGTCGGCGCCGCGATCCCCGTCATCAAGACGTTGCGCGAGGGGCTTGCCGGCACCGGCATCAACCGCGTCTACGGCATCCTCAACGGCACCTGCAATTACATCCTGACGCGGATGGAGCAGGAGGGACTGTCCTTCGCCGAATGCCTCAAGGACGCGCAGCGGCTCGGCTATGCCGAAGCCAACCCGTCCTTCGACGTCGACGGTCACGACACCGCGCAAAAGCTCGCGATCCTCGCCAGCCTCGCTTTCGGCACGAAAGTTGCTCAAAGCGCGGTGTATGTCGAAGGCATCTCATCCATCGCGCCGGAAGATCTGCGCGCGGCGTCCGATCTTGGTTACCGCGTCAAGCTGCTCGGCGTTGCGGTGCGCACCGCCAAGGGCATCGAGCAGCGCGTGCATCCGACCATGGTGCCGAAATCCTCCTCGATCGCGCAGGTGATGGGTGTCACCAATGCGGTCACGATCGACGGCGAGGGCATTCCGCCGATCACGCTGGTCGGTCCCGGCGCCGGCGGCGCGGCGACGGCATCCGCCGTGGTCGCCGACATCGCCGACGTCGCGCGCGGCATCCGCGCCAATCCGTTCGGCCGGCCGATCGCGCAACTGCGCGACACCAAGAAGGCGCCGATGGAGCGGCATGAAGGCGGCTACTACATCCGCCTCCTGGCCCGCGATTTCCCCGGCACAGCCGCCGCGATCGCGACCCGGCTTGCCGAGCAGAAGATTTCGATCGAGTCGATCGTGCAGCGTCATCCCAACGGCGGCGTTGCCCCCGCAAACGGCAAGGCGGTCCCCGTGCCCGTCATCCTGATCACCTACGCCACGCATGAGGACGCGGTGCGCCGTGCGCTCGCCGCCGTGCAGAAGGACAAGGTGATCAGTGGACGGCCGCAGGTGATCCGGATCGAGAAGAACTGAGCATGACCCGGACCCGGAGGGCCGCGCTAGCGCAAAGTGCGAAGCGGTTTTCCGGAAAGGTCATGTTCCAACAATAAGACACGGTTCGAACGAACTGTGGGTGTCACGAGTTGATGCGGGCGGAAATGCCCGCCCCAAACTGTTTCGAAGGAGTTAGCCGATGTCGACCCATATTTCAGTCCCGCCGCAAGCATTGCTCGAGCGCATCTTGACGCTGGAGATCGTGCGCGTGACGGAGCGGGCAGCGGTGTCGTCGGCGCGGCTGCGCGGGCACGGTAACGAGAAGGCGGCCGACCAGGCTGCGGTGGATGCGATGCGCCGCGAGCTCAACAAGCTCCCGATCGAGGGCACCATCGTGATCGGCGAAGGTGAGCGCGACGAGGCGCCGATGCTCTTCATCGGCGAGAAGGTCGGCATGAACGCGGGCCCACAGGTCGACATCGCGGTCGATCCGCTCGAAGGCACCACGCTGTGCGCCAAGAACATGCCGGGCTCGATTGCCACCATGGCGATGGCCGACGGCGGCACGCTGCTGCACGCCCCCGACGTCTACATGCAGAAGCTCGCGATCGGCCCCGGCTACGCCAAGGGCGTCGTCGAGCTCGACGCCTCGCCGGCCGAAAACGTCCGCCGTCTCGCCAAGGCCAAGGGTGTGCAGCCCGACGGCATCACGGTTCTCGTGCTCGATCGTCCGCGCCATGCCAGCATCATCGAGAGCGTGCGCTCGACCGGCGCTGCCGTGCGCCTGATCACCGACGGCGACGTCGCCGGCGTGATCCATTGCGCCGATCCTGACAACACCGGCGTCGACATGTATCTCGGCACGGGCGGTGCGCCGGAAGGCGTGCTCGCGGCCGTGGCGCTGCGCTGCATCGGCGGCCAGATGCAGTGCCGGCTGATCCTCGATTCCGGCGAGAAGATCGAGCGCGCCGCCAAGATGGGCGTCAACGATCCCAAGATGATCTACGGCATTGAGGACATGGCGCGCGGCGACTGCCTGTTCGCCGCCACCGGCGTCACGACCGGCTCACTGCTGTCGGGTGTAAAATTCCGCAAGGACGGCGTGATCGAGACCGAGACGGTGGTGATGCGCTCCGTCACCGGCACCGTGCGCTACATCAAGGCCGAGCACCGCGAGCTCGCCAAGTTCCATCTGGACTGAGCGCTGCCAATTTGCGCGCGGCCTTGGCGAATTGGACCATCGCCGAGATGCACAGCCGTTCACTCAAAGAGGGCGCTTCGGAAACGATCTGAGGCGTCGGACTTGATATTCTATCAGGTCGGGGAAACGCTCGAACGTCGCTGCTGCGAGGCCGGACGCCTCAGTGAACGCCTCCGCCGACGAACTGAGGCGGAGCGGGAACGAAAAGATGAATGTCGCGCAGGTGAAGCCCCAATTGGCATGCCTGCAACAGCGTATCCACTTTCTTGCCCCAAGGCTCAAGCAGGGACCTGGCAAGTGCCATATCGCGACGCGCCAGTGCGCGGCGTGCGTCGGTGTCAGCCTCGCCATATCCTTCGACCGTCATCATAGTCGTCAGCGCCTTCGTGAGCTCGTCGTCGAGCAGGGCCACCCGGACCTCCGAGATGTAATGATCGGGACGAAGTCGGACCAGATTTTCGGGCTGGGCGGGATCGAAGAGCCCAAGCTGGGCGAGCAGGATGAGGAGCGGGTGATTGCTCGCGATCGATCTTGGGATGATCGGGTAGACTTTGGTTGTCGCCGGATTGAGTGGGGAGGAGAAGGAGATCACGGGCCTGGCGCCAAATCGCGACATGCGGTGCCATAGGATGAAGTTTCCGAGTTCGCCGTGATCGCGGTAGACCTTACCGTCTTCTGTATTCTCGTCGATACCATTCGCGATCAGATAGGATGCAAACGCGTCGACACGTCGGGCGATGGCTTCCTGGTCCAGGCCGTCCACCTCAAACTCTATTTCGCGACCGATGAAGGCGGAGAGCCCTTCCGTGTAGGCGCCCAAACTGTTGCCGCTGCGATAGAAGATGGTTTCGATCCAGAGCTCGAACGGATGGTCGGGAGCCGGGGCGAACGCGCGGCGCGAGGCTTCCTCCCAATGCGCCGAAGATCGTGCGACTTTCCCCTGCCACAACACACCCAGGCAGGCCGGTAGGACCTCGATCAAGCCGCCGACGGCGGCGGTGGTCAGACGCGCGTCTTGCATCACATCGAGCGGCGGCTCGGCCCCTTCCGAGGCCGAGCCCAGCGAAGAAACGACCAAATGGGCCTGATGGGATGTGACGGCCTCCAGGGCTTCTGGCCAATGCCGGGTCGCCCGTTGCCAATCCTGAAGATCGATGGGGATCGGCGCGGGCAGCGACATGACAGCCATCAGACGATCACCGGCGCGAATGAATATTGCCTCGTCAGGGCGCCGGTTTGATTGGGCTGTGCTGCCGGGATCCCAGGAGAGGTCTGGGTGACGGCGTCGCAGGGTGTCGACCAGTACCATTTCGTCCGGCAGAACGGCCTCTTTGAGGATCACGAATGCAGGTGTTGGCATCTGCCGCGCTCCGACTGATTGAAACCGTCATTCTGCTCATCTTGAACGCGCTTCGCCAGTCCGCTCTGCGCTGTTGTTGCATGGGAGCGATCATGCTTTAAAGCCCTCGATTTCGGCCGGAGCCAACCGGGCGCAGGAAAATCCGCGGAGCGAAACATGACGCCAGCATCCGATCTCACCACCGTCAAAGCCCTTGTCTTCGACGTGTTCGGTACTGTCGTGGACTGGCGCACCAGCCTCATCACCGACTTCATGTGGTGGAGCAAGCAGCGCGGCATCAGCGCCGACTGGACCGCTCTGGTCGACGGCTGGCGCGGCATGTACATGGCCTCGATGGACGACGTGCGCAAACATCCCGAGCGCGGCTATGTCATGCTCGATGATCTGCACCGCCGCTCGCTCGAAAAGCTGGTCGCGCAGTTCGCGATCAAGGGCCTCACCGAGGCCGATCTCGACTATCTCACCAAGGGCTGGCATCGGCTCAATCCGTGGCCGGACAGCGTCGCGGGCCTGACGCGGCTGAAGACGAAATTCGTGATCGCGCCGCTCTCCAACGGCAACGTCGCATTGCTCACCAACATGGCGAAGTTCGCGGGGCTGCCCTGGGATCTCATCATGTCGGCCGAGCTGTTCGAGCACTACAAGCCCGATCCCGAGACCTATCTCGGCGCAGCAAAGCTGCTCTGCCTCAAGCCGGACGAGGTGATGATGGTCGCTGCCCACAACGGCGATCTCGCGGCCGCCCAGAAGAACGGTTTGAAGACGGCCTTCGTGGCGCGGCCGACCGAATACGGTCCGTTGCAGAAGGTCGATTTCGAGGCGACCGGCCAGTGGGACATCGTCGCCAAGGATTTTGGCGGGATCGCCGCCAAGCTCGGCTGCTGAGCCGGCTTCTCGATCGGATGTGCGCGGCCGGCAATGAACCGGGCGGCACGCGCGCCGCCCGGGCCCGATTTGCGATGGACTACAGCGTCATCTGCATCGGCTGGGGATAGTAGTGGAAGCCGTCACCGGCCTTGGCGACATGGCCGTAGCCCGGCCAGGCGAAGTGATACGACATCACGGGGATCTTGTTGGCGGCGAGCATCGTCAGCAACTTCACCCGCGATTCCGCCGCCTGCTTCGGATCGGTGTCGTAGGAGAACTCCATGCGCGGCCGCTCCAGCAGCAGCACGGAGTGGTGCGAGAGGTCGCCGAGGAAGGCGAAGGACTTGCCGGCCGACGACACCATGAAGATGGTGTGGCCGACGGTGTGACCGGGCGCCGAGATCGCCTGCACGCCGGGCAGGAATTCCTCCCCGTCCTTGAAGAACTTGATCCGCTCGCGGACCGGCAGGAGGTTCTTGCGGGCGTGCACGACGAAGTCCTTGGCCGGGCTGCCGAGCTTGCCTTCGTCGGTCCAGAAATCGAAATCGGTCTGGGAGATGTAGATCTGCGCATTCGGGAACAGCGGCTTGTCGTTGGCATCCACGATGCCGCCGATGTGGTCGATATGGGCGTGCGAGCAGACCACGGCGTCGATGTCCTCCGGCTTGATGCCGGCCTCCGCCATGCTCTTCTGCTGCCGTCCGGTGCTGGCGCCGAACATCTTGGATGAGCCCATGCCGGTATCGAACAGGATCAGCTTGTCGCCGGTGTTCACGATCGGCGAATTCTGCTCGAGCACGACGTTGTCCGGCGACAGGAAATTGTCCGCCAGCATCTTCTTGACCTCTTCCTTGGGAACGCCGGTAAACGTCCCGGAGGGATCGCCGAGCGGCAGCGGTCCGTCGGACACGACGGTCACCTCGGCATCGCCGAGGACGAAGCGGTGCCAGTACGGCGTCTGGGTGCCGAGCTTGGGAGCCCGCGCCATCGCGCTGCTGCCGAGCATGGCGCTGGCACCAAGGCCAGCTCCGAGGCTGGCTCCAAGTGCAAGTAGGGATCGACGGGAGACATCGATTGTCATGCGTTTCCTCCGCTTTTGTCTTTTGTTTTGCGCGATTGTTCGCGCGTTGGCGCCGGCTTGAACGGCCATGCGGCCGCAGGTCGGCAGAGAAGTATGCTGCTCCGGCCGCGACAAGCTAGCAAGTGGAATTAGAGCGTTTTCGAGCGAAGTGGACACCGGTTCGCGTGAAGAAAACGCGTCAAAACAAGAATCTAGAGCCTCGGTTCTGATTCAATCAGAACCGAAAATGCTCTGGTGCGCAGATTCACGCGGAGCGAGAACGAATTACGGAGCGGGAAGGCCGCGTGTGGATGCACTCTGCGCAACCCAGGACAACACGAATTGCGTCTTACGCAATTCTCAGCGTGAGGTCGTTCGCTTCAGTCTCGGCAAAGCCCGCCTGCAGCACCTCTTCGCGCTTGTGGCGCAGATGCGCGCGCAGAATATGGGAGAGTCCGGCGCCATCGCGCCTCTGCAGCGCGTTCAGGATGGCTTCGTGCTCCCTCACCGCGAGCGCCCAGCGCTGCGGCGTCATCGGCGTGACATAACGCGCGCGGCGGATGCGCGCCGTCACGGATGTGTAAAGCCCCGCGAGCACGGGGTTTCCGGCCGCCGTGACGATGGCTTCGTGGATGGCGCGGTTGCCGCGATAGTACTGGATCAGATCACCCTCGCGATAATGCTGCACCATGTCTGCATGCGCCGCGGCGATCGCGTCGATCTCCGCGTCGGTGATGCGTTCGCAGGCGAGCTCGCCGGCGAGGGCTTCGAGACCCTGGCAGACCTCGAACAGGTCGCGCATGTCCTTGTCGGTCAGTTTCGCCGCGCGCGAGCCGCGATGCGGCAGCAGCTGCACGAGACCCTCGGCGGCCAGCACCTTGAGCGCCTCGCGCAGCGGCGTGCGGGAGATCTCGAGCCGCTCGCACAGCTCGCGCTCGGGAATTCGCGCGCCCGGCGGGATCTCGCCGTCGAGCAGGATGGTGCGGATACGTCCGACGACCTCCTCATGCAGCATGGGATCGGCACTCCAATTTGAATGCAAAACGTGGAGATTGGTCTGAAATCTGGAAGTTCCAACTTGCTAATCGCAAATTTTGCATTCAAAAATGTAAAAAACAAGAGGATATGAGGAAATGGACCTGGCGGCGGAGGCGGACGACCTCGTTTTTGAATGCAATGACGGTATCGGGCGGGTCACCTTCAACCGCCCGCAGGCGCGTAACGCCTTCACCTTCGCCATGTATGAGCGGCTCGCCGCGATCTGCGAGGAAGCCAATCGCGACCATGCGATCAAGGTGCTGGTGCTGCGCGGGGCCGGCGACAAGGCTTTCGCCGCCGGCACCGACATCAATCAGTTCCGCGAATTCAGGACGCCCCAGGATGCGATCGACTACGAGAACCGCATCGATCGGATCCTGACCACGCTCGAACAGTGCCGGGTGCCGACGATCGCTGCGATCAACGGCTTCTGCACCGGCGGCGGGGCCGGAATTGCCGCGGCCTGCGACCTGCGCATCGGCACGAAGAGCGCGAAGATGGGTTTTCCCATCGCGCGAACGCTCGGCAACTGCCTGTCGATGTCCAATGTCAGCCGTCTCATCGCGCTCATTGGTGCCGCGCGCGTCAAGGACTTGATTTTTACAGCGCGTCTTGTTGACGCCGCCGAGGCCGCCAGTGTCGGGCTGCTCGGCGAGGTGGTCGAGGATCTCGCCGCGCTGGACAAGCGGGCTGACGAGGTCGCCCGGCTCGTCGCCAGTCACGCGCCGCTGACGCTGAACGCGACCAAGCAGGCGGTCGCCCGTCTGCAACAGCGGCTGACGCGGGACGAGGGCGAGGACCTCATCCTGATGTGCTACACGAGCCAGGATTTTCGCGAAGGGCTCGATGCTTTCCTCAACAAGCGCGCGCCGCAATGGCGCGGCCAATAGGACGCCCCTGATGCAAAGCCCGCCATCCACCTCTCGCCATCAGGGACCGCTCGCCGGCCTCAAGGTCATCGATCTCACTCACGTCATGGCGGGACCGACCTGCACCCTGATGCTCGCCGACATGGGCGCCGACGTCATCAAGATCGAGAAGTCGCCGAACGGCGACGACACCCGTCATTCGGTGCCGCCGAAGATCGGTGATGAAGCGGCCTCCTTCCTGATGATGAACCGCAACAAGCGTGGCATCGTGCTGGACCTCAAGACCGATGGCGGCAAGCAGGTGCTGCGGCGCCTGATCGCGGATGCGGACGTGCTGGTCGAGAACTTTGCGCCGGGCGCGATGGAGCGCCTCGGCTTCGGTTATGAAGAGCTGCACAAGCAATTCCCGGCACTGATCTATTGCTCGCTGTCCGGTTTCGGCCGCACCGGTCCCTACAAGCACCGCCGGGGATTCGACCTCGTCGCGCAGGCGATGAGCGGCATCATGAGCTTCACCGGCGAACGCCCGGACGGCCCGCCCGTGAAATGCGGCCCGCCGCTGTCCGACATCACCGCCGGCCTGCTCGCGAGCATGGGCATTCTCGCTGCCTACACGCACCGCCTCAAGACCGGGGAAGGGCAGTGGGTCGAGACCTCGCTCTACGAGGCCGCGCTGGTGCAGACCTATTGGCAATCGACCATCGCGCTCGCCGCGGGTACCGCGCCGCGCGCGATGGGCTCGGCCCATCCGCTCAACGCGCCGTACCAGGCCTTTGAGGCCTCGGACGGCTGGCTCGTGGTCGGCGGCGCCAACAAGAAGCATTGGCTGTTGATGCTGGAGGCGCTCGGCGCCGGCGAGCTCGCGGCCGATCCGCGCTTCGTCAATGGTTCCGACCGCATGGCCAACCTGAAGCAGCTCGAAGCCGTCCTGAGCGAGCGCTTCCGCACCAAGTCGCGGGCACACTGGCTCGCGGCGCTGGACGAGAAGGGTGTGCCCTGCGGCCCCGTGCATGACATGCTGGAGGCCCTGAGCGATCCGCAGACGCTGGCGCGCGAGATGGTCGTCGAGGTCGAGCACTCCACGCTCGGCCCGGTGAAGACGATCGGGCTTCCCGTGAAGTTTTCGGAGACCCCAGGCAAAGTGCTGTCGGGCGCGCCGGTCTATGGTGAGCATACGCGCGAAGTGCTGGCGGAGCACGGGTTCGATCAGACGCAGATCGAAGCGCTCGAAAAAGAAGGCGCAATCGTCTCGGCCCTGGAAAGACGCGAGGAACGCGTCGCCTGACCGGACGTCGATGCGACGAGACCAAACAGAAAAATACAAAAGACAAAAATCAGCTGGAGGAAATCATGGGTCGGACGTCAACATTTCTGCTCTCCGCAGCCGCGACCGTGCTCGCCGGCACGATGCCGGCGCTCAGTGCCTGGCAGCCGCAAAAGCCGATCGAGTTCGTCGCCACCGCCGGCCCCGGCGGCGGCACCGACAACCTCGCGCGCGCCGTGCAGAACATCATCACCAAGCACAAGCTGACGGAGCAGCCGATCGTCGTCGTCAACAAGGGCGGCGGCAGTGGCGCCGAAGGCTACGTCTACGGCAAGGCGTCCTCGGGCGATCCCTACAAGGTGATCTTCGGCACCTCGAACGCCTGGCAGCAGCCGCTCGTTTCCAAGGTCGCGTTCAACTACACCGATCTTACCCCGATCGCGGCGATGGCTCAGGACGAGTTCCTGCTCTGGGTCAAGCAGGATGCGCCCTACAAGAACGCGGGCGACTATCTGAAGGCGGCCGCGTCGGGCGAATTCAAGATGGGCGGCGCGCAGTCCAAGGACACCGACGAGGTGCTGACGCGCATGATCGAGAAGGCCGGCAAGGTCAAGCTGACCTACATCCCCTTCAAGAGCGGCGCCGAGACCGCCGTGCAGCTCGCCGGCGGACATCTCGACTCCCACGTCAACAATCCCAGCGAAAGTCTCGGCCAATGGCGCGGCGGCACGCAGCGCCCGCTCTGCGTCTTCAGCCCCAAGCGCCTGCCGCAGGGGCCGAAGGTCACCGCGAGCGAGGGCTGGAGCGACGTTCCGACCTGCATCGAACAAGGCCTCGACATCAAGCAATATGAGCAGCCGCGCACGGTGTGGCTGCCCGGCAAGGTCACCCCGGACCAGGCCGCGTTCTATGTCGACCTCATGAAGAAGGTGCAGGCAACGCCGGAGTGGAAGGACTACATCGAGAAGACGTCCCAGGTCGACACGTTCCTGACCGGTGCCGAGTTCGACAAGTTCATCAAGGAGGACCTCGAGCACGTCAAGCAGGTCGCGAGCGAGCAGGGCTGGCTGGTCAAGTGAGGCGGGGTTATTGCAACGACGGGGACCGGTTGGGCAGAACCGCGCCACAAATGTCGTCCCTGCCTAGCGCGCAATTGCGCGCGGAGGCGCAGGGACGACGGCGAACCCGGGGGAAGATGCGTGCCTACAGCCGGCAATTGCCCGACGTCTGACCGGAGCCCTCCATGATCTCGCGCCGCGCCCTCGAGCTCGCGACTGCCGTTCTCACCGGCGGCTTTGGTGTCGCCGTGGTGGTCCAGAGTCTCGACAACGGCATCGGCTGGTCCAGCGCGGGCGTTGACGCCGGCACGTTTCCGTTCCTGACCGGCATCATCATCGTGCTCGGAAGCCTCTACAATCTCGCGCGGGGCGTGCTGCCGGTTGCGACATTGGCAAACGTCCCCATCGCGATCACGCCGATCGAGCTGCGTCGGCTCGCCGGCTTGTTCGTGCCGGCCGCGATCTTCGTCGCCGCGATTCCGCTGGCGGGGATGTACGTCGCCTCCGCGCTCTATGTATTTGCGGTGCTGGCGATTCCGCGGCACCAATCCTTGCCTCGAGCCCTCGCCATGGCGGGGGCAACGGCGCTCGCGCTCTACGTCGTGTTCGAGCGCATGTTCCAGGTCAGCCTGCCGCACGGCGCGCTCGCCGCCGCACTCGGCTTCTGAGGGCGAGTCCGATGGACAATCTCGGGGAACTCCTGCACGGCTTCAGCATCGCGGTCACCGTGCCGCATCTGGTGCTGATGGTCGTCGGCGTGCTGCTCGGTATTCTCGTCGGCGTGCTGCCGGGGCTGGGCGCACCCAACGGGGTCTCGCTGCTGCTGCCGCTGACCTTCGGCATGCAGCCGGTCTCGGCCATCATCCTGCTCTCCAGCATGTATTGGGGCGCGTTGTTCGGCGGCTCGGTCACCTCCATCCTGTTCAACATTCCCGGCGAGCCTTCGTCGGTCGCGACCACCTTCGACGGCTATCCCATGGCGCGCGACGGCCGGCCAACCACGGCGCTCGCCACTGCCTTCGGCTCGGCCGCATTCGGCGCGCTGGTCGGCGTCATCCTGATCACCTTCCTGGCGTCCTGGGTGGCGCAGGTCGCGCTTGCTTTCGGTCCGGCGGAATATTTTGCGGTCTATTTCCTGGCATTCGCCAGCTTCGTCGGCATGGGTGGCGCCGCGCCGATCAAGACGGTCGTGGCGCTCGCGATCGGCTTCGCCATTGCCGCGATCGGAATCGATACCGTCTCCGGCAGCGTCCGCCTCACCATGGGCGTCGACGAGCTCGTCAAGGGCGTCAGCTTCGTCGTTGCCGTGATGGGCCTGTTTGGAATCGGCGAGCTCCTGGTTGCCGTCGAAGAGGAATTTCATGCCCGTGCGGTCTCCTCCAAGATCGACTGGGCCGAGGTGTTTCGCGCCGTCGGCCGCCTGCCACGCCATGGCGTGGCGCTGCTGCGGAGCGCTGCGATCGGATGCTGGATGGGGATCACGCCGGGCGGTCCGACCGCGGCCTCGTTCATGAGCTATGGCATCGCCCGCCGTTTCTCGCGTCGCGGCCGCTATTTCGGCACCGGCGAGGTCGAGGGCATCATCTCGCCGGAGACCGCCGATCATGCCGCTGGCACCAGCGCGCTTCTGCCGATGCTCTCGCTCGGCATTCCCGGCTCGGCGACCGCGGCCGTCATGATGGGCGGCTTGATGATCTGGGGCCTCAATCCCGGGCCGATGCTGTTCGTGGACCAGAAAGATTTCGTCTGGGGCCTGATCGCCTCGATGTATGTCGGCAACATCGTCGCCGTCGCGCTGGTGCTGCTCACCGTCCCGGTCTTCGCCGCGTTGATGCGGATCCCCTTCGTGGTGATCGCGCCGCTGATCGTGATCATCTGCGTCGTCGGCGCCTATTCGGTGTCGAACTCCTATCTCGACGTCGTCATGATGCTCGGCTTCGGCGTCATCGGCTATCTCTTCAAGAAGCTGTTCTACCCGCTGGCGCCGCTCGTGCTCGCCATCGTCATCGGCGACAAGGCCGAGGATGCGTTCCGGCAGTCGATGCTGATGTCGAAGGGATCCCTCGGCATCTTCTTCGCCAACAAGCTGGTGACCTGCCTGATCGTGGCCGGCATCGCGCTCTTGCTGCTGCCGCTGGTGTTGCAGCTCGCGCGCCTCTGGCGCAAGCCCGCAGTCCCCGCGGCCGACACAACAGCCCAGGAGAAGGTGATCATATGACCGCAAAGCCGCTCATTGCGTTGGCAATGGGAGATCCCGCCGGCATCAGCCCGGAGCTGACGGCGAAGCTCACGGTGCAGCAAGATATCCGTGCGAGCTGCCGGCTCGTCGTCATCGGTGACCGCCGCGTCTTCGACGAGGGCGCGCGCATTGCCGGCGTCAAGCCGGAGCTGACCATGGTGGAGCAGGGGACCGACCATCGCGCGGCGCAGGGCGATGCGTTGTTTGTCGATCTCCGCCACCTCGATCCCAGAGACGTCGAGCCGAAGACCGCCACCCTTGCCGGCGGGAAGTTCGCCCTGGCCAATTACAGGCACGCGCTCGAGCTTGGTCGCGACGGACGTGCCGATGCGGTGTGCTTCACCCCCTTCAACAAGCAGGCCATGCGGCTCGCCCGCGCCGAGTACGACGACGAGATCGCATTCTCCGCGGAGGTGGTCGGCCTCAAGACCCCGGCGAGCGAATTCAACGTGCTGGACCGGCTCTGGAACGCACGCGTCACTTCGCATATCCCGCTCAAGGACGTCGCCGAACGACTGTCCAGCGACCGCATCCATCGCGCGCTCGAGCTGACCGACGTCTGCATGCGCAAGGCCGGCTTCGCGCGGCCGCGCATTGCAGTTGCCGGTCTCAATCCGCATGCCGGAGACGGCGGCAATTTCGGTCGCGAGGAGATCGACGTCATCGCGCCCGTGGTCGCGGCCGGTCAGCGCGAGGGCATCGCCGCGGAGGGACCGTTCCCCGCCGATACCGTGTTTCTGCGCGCAAAGAGCGGCGCCTTCGATGCGGTGCTGACGATGTATCACGACCAGGGTCAGATCGCGATGAAGCTGATGGGCTTCGATCGCGGCGTGACGTTGCTCGGCGGCTTTCCGTTCCCGATCTGCACGCCCGCGCACGGCACCGCCTACGACATCGCAGGCCAAGGCATCGCCTCGATCGGCGCCAGCCGTGCGGCGGTATTGCTGGCGGCGGAGATGGCCGCCGCCGGAAGGCGGCTTGGGTGAACGCTACTTCGCGATCGGCGTCGTCAGCTCCTTGTCCGTCGTGTCGACCACGAAGACGGCAAGCAGCTTCGCAGGCTCGGTATCGCTGGCATTGGCGCTGACGGCATGGCGGTCACCGGGCCTTTCAGAGAAGTTCTCTCCCTTGTGAAAGACTCTTGCTGGACCGTCATTGACCTGACTGCGGATCGCGCCTTCCAGCACCGTGGCGTAGATGAAAGCGGAGGGCGCGTGGATGTGGGCCGGCGACGAGCCTCCGGGGCCGTACTCGACCAGCACGCCCTTCATGCTCTTGCCGGGAACGTTGGGCAGTAGCTGGTCGAACACGACCGTGACTTTTGCCAATGGCGCCGCCGGCTCGGCTGCGTGGGCCGTCAGCAATGAGGCGGCATAAATCGGTATCGCGGTCAGCAATCTGCGCATGGGAGCTCCTTTTCTGTGGTGTCTTGTGATCATCAGTCTCAGAGGCGCGCGAGCCATGTTGCGAGCGGGGTTGTTCCGAGCCGTGCCTCGCCGAGCGGGACCAGCGATGTGTCGTCAATCGGGCCGCCGTAGTACGGCGCCTTCGGGTCTCCGACCACGGGTCGGGCGTCGCCGGATGCCTTCAGGCGGCGTGCGATGAATTCATTGAAGGGAGCCTTCTCAGGACCTGCGATGTCGATCGTGCCGTTGAGCGGCCTGGCTGTTGCGACCTCGGCGAGGCGGGCGGCGACGTCGTCGGCCGCGATCGGTTGAAACATTGCCGAGGGAACGACGATCTTGCCGTCAGTCGCGCCCATTTCGGCGATGGCGCCGAGGAATTCGAAGAACTGGGTGGCGCGCACGATCGAGTAGGGGATTGTGGCAGCCTTGATGATTGTCTCCTGGGCGAGCTTGGCACGGAAATAGGCGTTGTCGGGCGACCTTTCGGTTCCGACAATCGACAGGGCCACGTGATGCTTTACGGCCGCCGCAGCTTCTGCCGTGACCAGATTCTTGCTCGAACGCTGGAAGAACTCGAGCACGGCGTCGGGCTCCCAGGACGGCGCGTTGGCGACATCGACGACAACATCCGCGCCCGCCAGCGCCGCAGCGAGGCCTTCCCCGGTCACGGCATTCACGCCTGATTTCGGTGAGGCGGCTACGGCCTCGTGGCCTTGCTGTCTGAGCTTCGCCACGAGCTTGGATCCGATCAACCCGGTTCCGCCGATCACGACGATCTTCATGGCCTGTCTCCTTGGTATGTGACGAGCGCGAGATGGCCAATGCCAGTGCGAATTCGCGCGCTCACGTCGATGAACGTGATGCGAAGCGACTCTATTCGAACAAGGGCGCCGGGCTCTTGCCCGTAACGGGCGCGGCTTGCCGGAAAATGCTTCAGAAGGCGGGGTGTGATTTCACAAAGCCGCCAGAGCGTTTTCGAGCGAAGTGGACACCGGTTCGCGTGAAGAAAACGCGTCAAAACAAGAAGCTAGAGCTTCGGTTCTGATTCAATCAGAACCGGAAATGCTCTAGGGGCATCCCCTCGTGCCGCAACACACTCTGCGATGATGGCAGATTGCCAGTGTTTTGCCCGTCGTGTCAAAATGTTCGGAAAATCAGGCGGAAATTTCAGCTGAAAAGATCAATGAAAACAACCCTCTGGCTACTGTGCATGGGGTTGTTTTCGCATTTTTTGCTAGCCTGCCGCGTCACGCCCCGCAGATGATCACGCCGTACCAGCCCAGGCCCCGATAGGTCTCGTAACCCGGCGTCGCGTGGAAGGCGACCAGCGCGCCCGTGCGGTCGTGATAGAAGCCGGAGCGCTGGCCGTTCAGCGAGATCGAGATGCGCTCGCTGAGGATGCCCTGGCCGTCGGACGCCGCGATGACGCGCAGATTCGAATCCACCAGCAGCACGCGGGCCTTGTCGCTGTCGCCGACGCGCACGCCCTGGACGATGGCGCGGGCCTGCGGTTCCCAGTCGAAATGGATGGCGAGCACGCCGATCGGGGCACCGCTCGCCTGGCCGCCGGCGCGGACGCTGGCGCAATAGGTCGCGACCTGCGCGTTGCCGAGCAGCGGCTGGTTCTCCACGTCGCCGGCGACGTAGTCGTCGCCGGAGCGCAAGGTCTTCGCCTCGCGGAACCATTTGGTGTGGGCGACGTTCTGGCCGACGACGCGGAAGCGGTCGGCGCGGCCGTTGGCGATGACGTTGCCGTCGAGGTCGCAGAGCCAGAGGTCGAGGTAGACCGTGTAGGCGCCGAGGATCACGCCGAGGCGCTGCGACGCATAGGTCACCGCGGCCGGCGCCGGCGAGGCCGCGCATTCGACCACGGCGGAATCGGTCGCCCACCAGCGCACGTCGCAGGTGCGCTCATAGAGGTTGCGGTCGATCAGCTCGACCGCGTTCAGCGACAGGTCCATCATGCGCTCGCCGCGCGAACGCTGGCTCATGCGCTCGATCGAGGAGACGAGGTCGCCGGTGCGCTTGGTCAACTGGGTCTCGAGCTCGCGTGCGATGGTCTCGACCTGCTGGCCGACGCCGCGCACCTCCTGGGCCACCACCGCAAAGCCCGCACCTTGCGCGCCGGCGCGCGAGCTCTCGATCAGCGCGTTCAGCGCCAGCATCTTCATCTGGTTGGTGATCTGCTGGATCGACTTGGTCTTGTCGACCGCGATCTGGTTGACCTCCGCGGTGAGGCGATTGATCAGCGCGGAAATGTCGGAATCGTCGTCAGCGGGTTCGGTGGCGATCGGCTTGGCCTTCAGACCCAGCGCAGCAGACATCGGGGATTTCCCTTTGGCAATGAGGTCTGATCTGCAATGAACCCGGAACCAGAAATTACAGATCGAATACGATTCTTTTTCGAGGATTCCACCTAACGCCTGCTTAATTTGCTGTTCTGTGGAATGCCTAAATGATAGTCAGTCGGCGCCGCAAATCAGCAATCCACCGCTTTGTGCGGCGCGGAGATTGCAAATCCCTGGGGATTCCGGGTCAATCGTCCTGCAAGCCGGACCGACGCGATCCCGTCGATTGCGGGTTCCTCAAACCAACTGCAACCCATGACGCCGCCTGCAACCGCCTTGCCCGTCGAAGCGCCCCAGGCGTTTCTCGGTGTCGCGCGCTCGCTGACCGACAAGCTCTGGCGCGACCGGCTGGACGCCCGCGGGGCGGCCCAGGCGCTTGCCATCGTGCAGCGGCACCAGCTGCCGGAACTGCTGGCGCGGGTGCTGGCGGGCCGCGGTGTCGACATCGACGCGGTGCCCGACTTTCTCGATCCGACCATCCGCAAGCTCATGCCGGACCCGTTCACGGTGACGGAGATGGAGGCCGCGTCGAAGCGGATCGCGGATGCCGCCGTGAAGGGCGAAAAGGTCGCGATCTTCGGCGACTATGACGTCGACGGCGCCACCTCGGCCGCGCTGCTCGCCTGGCACCTGCGCCATTGCGGGCTCGATCCGCTGATCCACATTCCCGACCGCATCTTCGAAGGCTACGGGCCCAATGTCGAAGCGGTTCGCGGGCTGGCCGCAAAGGGCGCCACGCTGCTTGTCACGGTGGACTGCGGTACCACCAGCATCGAGCCGCTCGCCGAGGCCAAGCGCCTCGGCATGTCCGTCGTTGTGATCGACCACCACCAGGCCGGCACGGAGCTGCCGGAGGTGGACGCGCTGGTCAATCCGAACCGGCTCGACGATCTCTCCGGCCTCGGTCATCTCGCCGCTGTCGGCCTCGTGCTGGTGACGCTGGTCGCGGTCAACCGCGAGCTGCGGCAGCGCGGCTTCTGGAGCGCGGAGATGCCCGAGCCGGATCTGCTCGGCATGCTGCATCACGTCGCGCTCGGCACAGTTGCCGATGTGGCGCCCCTGATCGGCCTCAACCGCGCCTTCGTCGCCAAGGGCCTGATCGCGATGCGGCGGCGCGACCATGTCGGCCATACCGCGCTGATGGATGTGGCGCGGCTCAACGGGCCGCCGGAGGCCTGGCATCTCGGATTCATGCTGGGGCCTCGCATCAATGCCGGCGGCCGCATCGGCCGCGCCGATCTCGGCGTGCGGCTCTTGCTGGAAGGCGACAGTGTCGAGGCCGCCCGGATTGCCGCCGAGCTCGACCGCCTCAACAGCGAGCGCCGCGTCATCGAGCAGGCCGCCGAGGCGCAGGCCGAGGCCGAGGCGCTGGCCTCGATCGGGCTGGAGGACAAGCTCGGCGTCATTGTCACGGCGTCCGAAGGCTGGCACCCCGGCGTCGTCGGCCTCGTGGCCTCGCGCCTCAAGGAGAAGTTCTCGCGGCCCGCTTTCGCCATTGCGCTCGAGCCCGGCGGCATCGGCACCGGCTCGGGGCGCTCGATCGCCGGCGTCGATCTCGGCAAGGCGGTGCGGCAGGCGGTCGCCGACGGCATTTTGCTCAAGGGCGGCGGACACGCGATGGCCGCGGGCGTGACGCTGCGCAAAGAAAAACTCGCCGAATTCCGCGCCTATCTCGAGAACGCGCTGGCGCAGGACGTCGCCGAGGCGCGGCACGTCAACGAGCTCTTCATCGACGGCGCGGTCTCCGCGCGCGCGGTGACGACCGAGCTTGCGGCGACGCTCAATCGCGCAGGTCCCTTCGGCAGCGGCAATCCGGAGCCGGTGCTGGCGCTGCCGGCGCATCAGCTCGTTTTTGCCGACGAGGTCGGGCAGGCGCATCTGCGTCTGCGCTTCAAGTCGGGCGACGGCGCGATCGTCAACGGCATCGCATTCCGCTCGATCGGCCAGAAGCTCGGCAATGCGCTGCTCGCCAATCGCGGCCAGCAGCTGCACGTCGCGGGCTCGCTCTCGGTCGATCGCTATCAAGGCGCAGAGCGCGTGCAATTCCGCGTCATCGACGTCGCGCTGCCGGACCAGGGGCCATCCGTGATTAGATAACGCAAGATCCCTCGCGACAAACGCGGTACGCGTTTGCGCGGAGATCATGCCTCGACAATAGATCGCGCAAACAACAAAAAAGGGAGTCAACATGGCAGGGCAGGTTGAGGGCAAGGTCGCGCTGGTCACGGGCGGGGCCTCCGGTATTGGCGAGGCCATCGTCGAGCTGTTCGCGCGCGAGGGCGCGACTGTTGTCATCACCGACATCGACGAGCTGCGCGGGCCCGAGCTCGCCACGCGCGTGACGAAAGCCGGCAACAAGGCGATCTTTCTCGAGCAGGACGTCACCAGCGAGGAGCGGTGGATCGAGATGGTCGCCGAGATCGCCAAGCGCTATGGCCGGCTCGACATTCTCGTCGCCAATGCCGGCATCGGCATTGCCGTGCCCTCGATCGTCGACATGACGCTCGGCGACTGGCGCAAGCAGAATGCGATCAATCTCGATGGTGTGTTTCTTTCGGTCAAGCACTGCCTGCCCCTGATGCGCAAGACCGGCGGCGGCTCGATCGTCATGATGTCCTCGCTCGCAGGCCTGCGCGGTTCGCCGGGCCTCTCGGCCTATTCGTTGACCAAGGGCGGCGTGCGGCTGTTTGCCAAATCGATTGCGATGGAGTGCGCGGCGGCGGGCGACGGCATCCGCGTCAACTCGGTTCATCCCGGGATCATCGACACGCCGATCTGGGGCAAGATCCCGACCGGGGCGACCGGCGCCGGCCAGAACGCGCCGATCGATCCGGAGGAGCGGGCAAAGCTCGTAACCCCGCTCGGCCGCGCCGGGCAGGCCGCGGAGATCGCCAGCGGCGTGCTGTATCTGGCCTCCGATGCCTCGCGCTACGTCACCGGCAGCGAGCTCGTCATCGACGGCGGCATGAATGCCGGCGGCGTGCCAAGGCGGGCCTGAGCCGCGCAGGGTAGGGTGGCAGGCGCGGGGGCTGACGCGCAGGCGTCGGCCCTGTAGAACGCGGGGGAGCTTTCCGACCGACAGAGGTGTCCTTCGCCATGGCGCACAGCCTTCACGCTTCCTCACCCGCGTCAGCGCCATTCCGCTCGAACCGCCCGGACCTCGCCAGTGAGGCGATCCGCACCGCGCGGGAGGATTTGGCCGCCTGCTTCCGCATGGCCGCGCGCAACGGGTTCGAGGAAGGCATCTGCAACCATTTCTCGGCCGTCGTGCCCGGCCATGACGATCTGTTTCTCGTCAACCCCTATGGCTACGCCTTCCGCGAGCTCACGGCCTCGAAGCTCTTGATCTGCGATTTCCACGGCAATGTGCTCGACGGCGAGGGCGTGCCGGAGGCGACCGCGTTCTACATCCACGCCGAGATGCACAGGTTGCTGCCGCGCGCCAAGGTCGCGTTCCACACGCACATGCCCTATGCCACGGCGCTGTCGATGACCGAAGGCGAGCCCTTGATCTGGGCCGGCCAGACCGCGCTGAAATTCTACGGCCGCACGGCGGTCGACCGCGACTACAACGGCCTCGCGCTCGACAACCAGGAAGGCGCGCGCATCGCATCCGCCGTCGGCAATGCCGACATCATCTTCATGAAGCATCACGGCGTGATGGTGCTGGCCCCGACCATCGCGGAAGCCTGGGACGATCTCTATTATCTCGAGCGCGCCGCCGAGGTGCAGGTGCTGGCGATGTCGACGGGGCGGAAAGTCCTGCCGGTCGATCCTGCTGTCGCGGCCGAAACCTACCGGCAAATGCGCGAGGGCGATTGCGAATCCGCGCGGCTGCATCTCGCCGCGATCCGTCGGCAGCTGGATGCCGAGGAGCCGCAGTACCGGCATTGACCACGGTGTCATTCCGGGGCGCGCCACTTGGCGCGAGCCCGGAATCCATTCTTCCGCGTCGCTATGACGGCCGCGGCCTACGATCCCTGCCGCAGCTTCGCCAGCACCTTCAGTCCGCCATAACCGTCCGCCGGTGTGATGCCTGCGCGCTGCTGGAAATCCTTGACCGCCTTCATGGTGTCGTTGCCGACGCGGCCATCGGTGCCGCCGGTATCGAAGCCGGCCTTGGTCAGGCGTGTCTGCATCTCCTGCACCTCCGCCAGCGTCAGTGCGCGCTCGGAGCCCGGGAAGGGCTGGATGAAAGGCGGCGCTCCGAGGCAGCGGTCGCCGAGATGGCAGATCGCCAGCGCATAGTTCATGGAAGGATTGTAGCTCTTCACCGAGTAGAAGTTCGGTCCCAGCAGAAACGTCGGTCCGCCCGCGACCGGCGTCCACATCTGCGCGGATGCATTCGGTTGCGGAAAGGGCTGGCCGTCGGCGCGGGTGACGCCGGCCGCCTGCCAGGCCGCATAGGTCCGGCTGCCGCTCATATTGCCGGCCGCGCGCACCTCGTAGCCCCAGTGCTCGCCGCGATGCCATTTGCCGCGATTGACGAGATATTTGGCCGTCGATCCCAGCGCGTCGTCGGGCTTGCCGAATGGCGACACCTTGCCGTCGCCGTCATAGTCGATGCCGACATTGAGCCAGACTTCCGGCATCCATTGCGAATGGCCCATGGCGCCGGCCCAGGATCCCTGCATCTGCTCCGGCGTGCTCCAGCCCTTGTCGACGATGCGCAGCGCGTTGATCAGCTCGGTTTCCCAATAGGCCTTCCGGCGCGGCTCGTTCCAGGCGAGCGCGGCGAGCGAGGGAAACACCGGCGTCATGTGGTTCTGTTGCACCAGGGGATCGCCATAGGCGGACTCGACGCCCCACAACGCCAGCAGCGTGCCGCGCTCGACGCCGAAATCGCGCTCGATGCGTGCGAGCAGCGCCTCGTTGTTCTTCAGGGCAATCTTGCCGTTGATGATGCGCCAGTCGGAGACGCGGCGATTGATGTATTGCCAGACCTGCTCGTGGAATTCGGGCTGGCTGCGCATCTGCTTGAACACGCTCATGTCCGGCTCGACCCGCGCCATCGCGCGCTGCCAGGTCGCGGCCGAAATGCCCTTGGCCATCGCCCGTGCGCGAAAGGCCTCGCGCCATTCGTCGAAGCCTGGAGGCGCGGCGAGGACGCGGGCTGGTGAGGCGAGGACAGCGGCCGCGCCGAGCACGGACTTCAGCAATGTGCGCCGCGTGTGATGGGCCGAGGAATCAGCTTGTTTCATGGGTCCAGTCTAGCCGGAAACATGACCGGTGTGAGCCGGTTCCGGGTACGCCGGAACAGGCCGTTCATGCGGAACAAAGTGTCGCAGTCCTGCATTCCCTCCCCACGACAACGAGGAGGACAAGATGAGGAAATATCTGTTTGCCGCCGCCATGGCGACCGTCATTGCGGCCCCTGCATTCGCCGATGAAGTTGGTGTTCACGTCGGCCCGGTCGGTGCCGGCGTCACGGTCGGCCAGTCGCCGGACTATCGCGTCCGCGAGCGTGACCGCACCACGGTCATCCGGGAACGCGAGCCGTCGAGCCGCACCACCGTGATCAAGAAGGAAGACGAGTACGGCAATCGCAGCAAGACCGTGATCCATCACGACAACGACTGACGGATTGGCCCCGGCACGAGCGCCGGGGCCGCTCCCTTTCATCGAGAACTCGGGGTGGAATGAAGATACGCGCGCATGCGGAAAGCCACGTGGTCGAGCTCGACGACGGGTCGCAATGGCAGATCTTTCCCGGCGATCTCGCGATCACGCTGAGCTGGAAGCCCGAGACCGATTTGCACCTCGAGCAAAGCGGCGACCGGGTGAGTTCGCATGTGCTGGTGAACGGCGCCGACCAAAGCCGCGTGCGAGTGATCGCGGCGGGCGAAGCCTGGCCCGACGGTGAAGTCGAAAAAGCGTTGAAGGGCGGCTAGCCCACTCCCCAACATCTACTCCTCCTGCAGCTCCGTCGCGACGTTGGCGAGCCAGCGGCGAATGCTCGCCTCGGCCTTGGCGTCGAGGCCGCTGGCCAGCCGCTTTTCCAGCGCGATCACGCGTTCCCGGCACGCAGTCAGCAGCGCCGTCCCCCGTTTGGTCAGCGTCCATTGCTGGATGCGGCCGTGGACGGGATGAGGCGTCATCACAATCGCGCCGTCGCGTTCGAGGTTGCGGATGATGACCCCGACCGTCTGGGGGGTGAGGAAGGTGAGGCGGGCGACGTCGGCGCCCGATAGGCCCGGATAGGCGTTCAGCATCGTCAGCACGGCAAATTGCGGCGAGGTCACGCCGAGATCGGCGAGTGTTCGCTCCATCGTCAGGCGAACCGCGGCGTGGGCCTGGCGCAGGAGATAACCGAGATAGCCGTCTTCGCCGCGCTTGCCTTCGCCCGGGGCGGGCACGTGCACGGCCTCCGGCCCGGCGGGTTTGCCCCGGGATTTCGATCTCGTGATGGCGGACGCCTTGCGCAACATATAAGTGCTCTTATAAGATGTAAGTAGTCTTATAATAGCACGAGGTGAACGGCAATGTCACACGCCCGCAGCGAGTACGAGGATTTCAAACGGATCGCGCCCGATGCGTACGATGTGGTGCTTGCGCTGGGCCAGCTTGCGGCCAAGGCCGGCCTCGACAAGCAGTTGCTCGAGCTCGTCAAGCTGCGCGCCTCGCAGATCAATGGCTGCGCCTTCTGCGTGCAGCATCACATTCTCCTCTCTGAACGCATCGGCGTGCCCGTGGACAAGCTCAATCTGGTCGCGGTCTGGCGCGAGGCACCGCTGTTTTCGCCGCGCGAGCGGGCCGCGCTGGCCTGGGCCGAGGCCCTGACTTTCCTGCCCGACGGCGTCAGTGACGAGGTCTATGCGCAGGCTGCCCGCGAATTTTCCGAGACCGAGCTGATGTACCTGACCTCGGCGGTCGCCTCGATCAACGTCTGGAACCGGTTTGGTGCTGCATTTCGCTGGACGCCGGCGGCCCGGCCGGTGGCCGCGAATGCCGTGGCATCCTGATCGGCACGAGGGGAGGTCGTCATGACAGCAATGAGCCTGGCCAATCCGCAACGCCCGGTGCCGTCGCGCGCGATGGCATTGGCCGCTGTCGCGGGGCTCTCCTGCGCGCTTGCGATCGGCAAGGCGCTGCCCGTGACCATGGATGCGATATCCAGTGCGTTGGTCCCACTCTGTGCCACAGCTGCGGAGAGCTCGCCTCTCGACAAGGTCGAGCCGATCGGCTCCTACGCGCTGCCCAATGTTCCGGGCAAGCGCGTCACGATCGTTCGCGTATTCTACGGACCGGGCGGATTTTCGCGCCCGCACCGTCATGCGGGATCTGTTACCGCCACCATCACCAAGGGCGAGATCCGCTCCCAGCTCGGCGGCGGCCCCGTCGAGACGTTCGGCGTCGGCCAGTCCTTCTTCGAGCCACCGGGCTCGACGCATCTGGTGTCGGCGAATGCAAGCATGACGGAGCCGGCGGAATTGATTGCAGTGTTCGTTGCGGACGAGGGCGCGCAACTGACGACGCTTTTGGAATGACTTGGAAACGAAACAATATAACAAGCCTGATTTGTATAGGACGATGTGCCAACTCGCGAGCGGATAAGGGAGACACTTATGGGCCCTCATCCTCTCGTGAGCGTCGCTCAGTCACGACAAATCTCATCTGGGCCGATCTTGCCCCACGATCCGCAGTAAAGCTCCTTTGGGCGCTTGTCCGACGCGGGAACGTCACAGCCCGGTCGTTTGCCTGTTCTTTTGTCGAATTGGCATTCCACCGCCGTGCGAGCCATTCCTACAGCCATAGGAGTAACGGCGTGCTTGAAGTTTCCTCGCGGGATCGTGTCAACCGGATAGTGTCGATACGACGACGTTTCGGCGTCCGACATCAAGAGCCGCTTCAACCATGTGAGTTCGTCGCCCCGTTCATGAAGAAGGACTATCTTCGGAGCGTAAGGCTCGCGTAGTCGATACCGATTTACCACGGGAGAAGTATCGAAAACCACCGCCGCGACGCAGGGAAACGCAAACGCCAAGTGCTGGGCGACCCCGCCGCCCAGCGAATGACCTGTTACAACATATGAGATCGTATCACCCTTTGCGATTGCCTCGACTTCGCGTCGAATATCGACGAAAGCTGCGCGCGCACTATCGTAGGAGGAGGGAATTGGAATAATCGCCGTAAACCAGGAGAGATTAGCATACCAATCGAATGCATTTGGACCCCGCGTTCCACGCACTGCGACGAGTACGGATACCCCCTTTTCCCTTCTTGCGTAGTAATCCACGGAAAGTCCGGTAGACGCTGCCTTTGTTCCGAGTTTCTTCCAGCGGCCATCATATTTTTGGACGTCAAACCCTCTCACGTCGACGTCCTCGTAAGCGTTCATGCTTGCGGTAGCGTAAAGTAGGTAGTCAGCATCCGCGACCTCTTGGTTGTATTTTGCGTTCTCGTATGTCGGCAGGTCTGGTGCCTGACAGTTGTCGGCGTTGCGTATGCCGAGATCTGCTCGGCTCACTGAACTGAATATCAGGAGCCTCCCGAGCAGGAATGCCAGCACGAGTACAATAGTGACCAGTATGTAGTGTCTCTTTAGGACCATTGTCCCTCTGCGCAATGTTTTGAGTATCCTCATCCGTCGAGCTGAAATAACTTTAGATGGTATGGATAATATAATTCAACTACTGAGCTGTCGGCAAGTTGCACCTCGCAGCCACCGAGGTCAGCTGCGGCGCAAATCTGCCAACCCTTTCGAGCTCTTATTCTGCGTCCGACCTCGGCGGCGGCCCGGTCAAGACGTTCGGTGTCGGCGAATGCGAGCATGACGGAGCCGGCGGAATTGATCGCAGTGTTCGTTGCGGACGAGGGCGCGCAACTGACGACACTTCTGGAGTGATCGGTAGTCCGGATGGAGCGAAGCCGGTGGGCTTCGCTCCTTTCAGGCCGAACGCGATCGCCTGAGCCGTTTCCAGGCCGGTGCGAGACCGTACTCGACGGCCGGAATCGCAAGCGCGCCGATGATCAGTCCGAACACGCCTGAGATGGCGGCCTCGACCGACCATTCGACGATACCAGCAATGGAGGGAAGTGCGTGTGCCGCAGCCTCGGTCGTGGCGTGGACCATGCGGCCGACCACCGGCGGGCCGTATTTTTCGATGCCGTGCAGGATGATGCCGCCGCCGACCCAGATCATGGCGGCCGTGCCGATGGTGCTCAGCACGGTCAGGAAGGGAGGCATGCCGCGAACGAGCGCGCGTCCAAGTGCGCGGATCGCGGCGCCAATGGCTGAGGCACCCTCATAGCGCGCAAGGGCCAGCCCGGCATCGTCCGCCTTCACGATCAGAGCCACCACGCCGTAGACCCCGACCGTGATGCCGAACCCGACCAAAGCCAGCACCAGCGCCTGCATCCAGATGCTGCCCGACGGGATTGCCGCCAGCGTGATCGCCATGATCTCCGCCGACAGGATGAAATCCGTCTTGATGGCGCTCGCGACCTTCTCGTCCTCGACCGTCCCGGCATCCGCCGCAATCGGTTGCGGTTGAGCTGCGTGGGCGTGCGCATGATGCGGCATCACGGCTTCGAGCACCTTCTCGGCGCCCTCGTAGCAGAGAAAGGCTCCGCCCAGCATCAGCAGCGGCGTGACCGCGGCGGGAAGGAAATAGCCGAGCAGCAGGGCAATCGGCAGCAGGATCAGCAATTTGTTGCGCAGCGATCCGATCGCAATCTTGCCGACGATGGGCAGCTCGCGCGTCGAGGCAAAACCGATGACGTAGTTCGGCGTGACGGCCGCGTCGTCGATGACCACGCCTGCGGCCTTCGTGCCCGCCTTGGCAGCCTGGCCCGCGACATCGTCGAGCGAGGCTGCCGCCACCTTTGCAATCGCCGCGACATCGTCGAGGAGACCGATCAATCCGACACTCATCAACCCGGTCCCTTCTTGGTTCGAGCTGGCGGTGTCCGCGACTGTCCGCGCTTGCACCGCCCTTCATTGGAGCGTGCAAGCGCTCAGTTCTCCTCGCCGCTCGCTCCCTCGCGCAGGTCCGGCTTGATCACGTCGTCCGGCAGCGCATGGGCGACCGGCTGGGCCGTGACTGCCATCTCCGGGCCGACCTCGCGGCCGCGGGCGTGGATCAGGCGTTCATAGGCGGAGACCAGGGTGACGTAGGGGCTGACCCAGATCCAGCCGTCGCGGGTGAACACCTGCACGTCGAAATGCAGATGCATCGACGTTCCCGCGGGATGGTCGAGATAGTTGGAGATCACGCCGATCTTCTCGCCTTCGGTGACAAGGCGGCCATTGAGCACGCCATCGGCGTTCATCGCCTGCGGGTTCATGTGCATGTAGCGAAAGCGGATGTGCTCGGTGCGGCTGTTGACGTGAAGCGTCGCGGCCTGGTCCTTGGCTCCGCGGATCACGATCGCGTCGCGCACGGCGACGACGGCACGCTGCTTGGGATCGCAGGGCTCGCGGCCTTCGCCGGGGGGCGGGCAGTCCGCGGCGCGGATGTCTTCGCCCTGATGGCCGTAGCCTCCGCCACATTGCCAGACCTCGAAACTGCGCGACTCGCAGAAATTGTCGCGCCAGGGATAGGCGGTCGGACCTTCGCTCTTGTCGCGCTTGCCGTAGGATTGCGAGCGCACGAAGGCCGGAGCCTTTTCGAGCGGAAAGCGGATCTGGGCATAGGCCATCACGTCGGGATGACCGCCTTGCTTGCGGTAGCCGGTGTTCGGGATGATGTCGCCGCTCGGCCGGTAGCTGAAGTCGGCTGAACGCTCCGCCGGACGATCGAGGATGTTGGAGGCGATATCCGCCAATGGCCGCATGCGCTGGCCGCCGGCGACGCGGAGCGCCTTCAGGAAGCGCTCGGCAACCGGATAGGCTTCCTTGCAGGCGAGCCGCCGCGGCTTGGCGACGCTGTCGAGGCACTGGATCGAGACCACATAGGCAACGCCAAAGCGCGTGAAGGCGTAGCGTACATAGCCCTCGCGGATGAACTTTCGCAGGTCCGGATAGAGCGCCGCGAGCGGCTTGACCTGCTCGCCCTTGCCCCCCGAGGGATCGGCGATGTCGTAAACGAGCGCAGAGCCCGTGATCTGCACTTCGACCGGCCTTGCGAACACCCGGGCCGGCATGCCGTCGCCGGCGCCGGGCTCGAGCGAGAAGGTCGCGCTGTAGCCGGCGGGGCCGGCATCGAACATATCGACGGGATTGAAGTCCGCCTGGTAGCGCGAGAGTGCAAGTATCGCCGGCGCGCCGCTGCGCTGCGCCTCGAGGTAGGCGGCGGCGTCGAACGGCAACAGCACGGGCACCGGACTGCGGGTGATGCCCGTGAAGAAACGCGAGGAGACCGCGTTGAGCTGCACCAGTGCGGGCGTCGCGCGCGGATCGTAGCGCGGCACCGACCGGCGAGGTACGAAGGTGAAATCCTCCGCGACCCGGGGACGGCTGCCGATCTCGGTGCGGAGCTGGTCGAGCGCTGCGCGCCAGTCGACGCGCAGGGCTGTGAGCGAGGGGCTGCGGAATTCATCCGCAGCGAGCGGAGAGGCCGTGAGGAGCGAAAGCAACGCCAGAACTTGCGAGACGAAGCGGAAACCCTTCCCAACCACTGTCTCGCCCCCCGGCGCTATCTGTGCGACCGCTCTGTTCCCCGTCAGTCCTTGGCGCGCTCGGAATAGGAGCCGTCTTCGGTCATCACCACGATGCGGGTGCCGACCGAGATGTGCGGCGGCACGGTGGTGCGCACGCCGTTGGACAGCACCGCGGGCTTGTAGGAAGACGAAGCCGTCTGGCCCTTCGTCACCGGCTCGGTCTCCACCACCTCGAGCGTCACGCGCTGCGGCAGTGCGATCGACACCGGGTTGGTGTCGTGCATCGACAGCTTGACGGTCATGTCCGGCGCAAGATAGGCGGCGGCATCGCCGACGACGTCCTTGGAAACCTGGACCTGGTCGTAGGTCTCGGGGTTCATGAAGTGGAAGCCGTCGCCATCTTCATACAGGAAGGTGTAGTTGCGTTCCTCGATCGTGGCCTTTTCGACCTGGTCGGTGGTCTTGTAGCGTTCGGAGATCTTTACCCCGTCCGAGATTCGGCGCATTTCGATCTGGCTGACGGGGGTGCCCTTGCCGGGATGGATGTTCTCGGCGCTGACGACGACATAGAGCTTGCCGTCTTGCTCGATCACGTTGCCCTTGCGAATAGAACTGGCGATGACTCTCAAAGCTGTATTTCCTGCTTGCTTGGCCCGGCACCGGCCAGGACGTGATCAATTCGATGGGGGACTTGGGGCCTCAAATCGGACCTCGGCGCCCGTTTCGGGCCGCAACATACTGATTTTGCCGTTAGATGCCAGCGTTTTGCGTGGGGCTGGGGCGGTGGGTTAATGGCTGGGGACAAGCCCATTTCACCGTTCTGGTCGCCCAACCGGCACCTCGACCGGCGGCCTTTCCTGAGGGCGCGGGGGGCCATTATTGCAGCAATACGGGGCTTTTTCGCCGAGCAGGGCTTCGTCGAGGTCGAAACCTCCGTCCTCCAGGTCTCCCCGGGCAACGAAACCCATCTGCACGCCCCCCGAACCGAGCTGATGCGGCCGGACGGCAGCCGGGTCAGCCGCTATTTGCGGACCTCGCCGGAATTCGCCTGCAAGAAGCTGCTGGCGGCGGGCGAAACGCGCATTTTCGAGCTCGCCCGGGTGTTCCGCGACCGCGAGCGCGGCGACCTGCATCTGCCCGAATTCACCATGCTGGAATGGTACCGGGCCGGCGCGCCCTATGACGCCATCATGGCCGATTGCGTTGTCGTCATCGCCCGTGCGGCGCAGGCGACCGGCATCGGGACCTTCTCCTTCCGCGGCCGGACCGCCGATCCCTTCGCCGAACCCGAGCTCCTGACGGTCGCGGGCGCCTTCGAACGGTTCGCCGGCATCGACCTGCTGTCGACAATCAGGGGCGGGGAGGGTAACCGTGCCGCGCTCGCCGAGGCGGCCTGTGGCAAGGTCCGGGTGGCCGGGGACGACACCTGGTCGGATATCTTCAGCAAGGTCCTGGTCGAGCATGTCGAGCCGCATCTGGGGCAGGGGCGTTTGACCATCTTGTTCGAATACCCATCTCCGGAGGCGGCACTGGCGCGGGTGACGACGGCGGATCCCAGGGTCGCCGAGCGCTTCGAGGTCTACGCCTGCGGCGTCGAGCTCGCCAACGGCTTCGGGGAACTGACCGATGCCGAGGAGCAGCGAAAGCGCTTCACGGACTCGATGACGGAGAAGCAGCGCCGCTACGGCGAGGCCTATCCGCTCGACGAGGACTTTCTGGCCGCGGTCGCCGCAATGCCGGAGGCGAGCGGCGTCGCGCTCGGCCTCGACCGGTTGGTGATGCTGGCAAGCGGCGCATCGCGGATCGATCAGGTGGTGTGGACACCGCCTGCGGGTGAGAAATGACGAAGAGTAGTCTTGCACGGACATTGCGCGAGCCGGCCGAGCTCGTGGCCGAAGGTCTGGCGCCGGCGGCTGCGCTGCCCGCGCTCGAGCGCGTGGCCGCGCGCTATGCGGTGGCCATCACGCCGGCACTGGTCGAGCTGATTGATCCGTCCGACCCGGACGATCCCATCGCCCGGCAGTTCGTTCCGACCGCCGCGGAGCTGGAGATGCAGCCGGGCGAGAACGCCGATCCAATCGGCGATCACCCGCACTCGCCCGTATCCGGCATCGTGCACCGCTATCCCGATCGCGTCCTGTTCAAGCTCGTTCACGTCTGCGCGGTCTATTGCCGCTTCTGCTTCCGCCGCGAGATGGTGGGCCCGGGCAAGGAGAACGCGCTGTCGGATAGCGCCTATCGCGCTGCGATCGATTACATCCGATCGCATCACGAGATCTGGGAAGTGATCCTGACCGGCGGTGATCCGCTGATGCTGTCGCCGCGACGGATGGGCGAGATCATGACCGAGCTCGCTTCCATCGATCACGTCAAGATCATCCGCCTTCACACCCGCGTGCCCGTGGCCGATCCCGCGCGCATCAGCGACGAGATGGTCGCGGCGCTCAACGTCGAGGGCGCGACCACCTGGGTGGCCGTGCATGCCAACCATGCGCGCGAGCTGACTGGGCCGGCGCGCGCCGCCTGCGCGCGGCTCGTCGATTCCGGAATTCCGCTGGTGAGCCAGTCCGTGCTCTTGCGCGGAATCAACGACAACATCGCCGCTCTCTCGGATTTGATGCGAGCTTTCGTCGAATGCCGGATCAAGCCTTATTATCTGCATCACGGCGATCTCGCCCCGGGCACCGCGCATCTGCGGACGACGCTGGCGGAGGGGCAGGACCTGATGCGGCAGCTGCGCGGCCGCGTGTCAGGCTTGTGTCAGCCGGACTATGTCATCGATATTCCCGGCGGCGCCGGCAAGTCGCCGGTGGGGCCTAGCTATGTGTTGGCGGAGCAAAATACCGCAGCCGATGCACGTGAAGCGGGAGCGAAAACGAGCTATCGTATCGTCGATTATTGCGGCGACGTTCATCTCTATCCGCCCGAGACGTGAGCGGTGAGAAGCGCCGGTTTGAGAATGGAGGATCGGACATGAAGAAGATCATGCTGGCAGCATCGCTCGTGGTCTTGCTCGGCGGCACCGCGATTGCGCAGACCGGCGCCAAGGGATCGACGTCGAGCGGTGCGAGCTCCGGATCCTTGCCGCAGGCTCCCGTGGGCCATCGTCAGCCGCGCGCCTCGGACGTGCCGAGCGAGAAGAATTTGACCGATCCGAACGATCCGCTCAGCAAGGAAAACCAGGCGCTCGACAAGAAGATCAAGAGCATCTGCCGCGGCTGCTGATCCATGATGGTTGCGGGCAGGGCGCCACGACTCGCCCCGCCCGCATTTGCTTCCGGCCTTATGCCGACCGCTCGTGCAGGCCGGCGCGCCGGACGTTGCGGCGGACCTCGACCGCGTCGGCGAGCTGCTCGAGTACGGTCGCCGTAGACGCCCAGTCGATGCAGCCGTCGGTGATGCTCTGGCCGTAGACGAGCGGGTTGCCGGGCACGACGTCCTGGCGGCCGGCAACGAGATTGCTCTCGATCATCACGCCCATGATGCGGTTCTCCCCGGCGGAGATCTGGCTGGCGATGTCGGCCGTCACGAGCGGCTGGTTCTCCGGCTTCTTGCTCGAATTGGCGTGGCTCGCATCGACCATCACCAGCGGTGCGACGCCCGATTTGGTCAGCTCGTTGCAGGCCGCCGTGACGCTTGCCGCGTCATAGTTCGGCTTGGCTCCGCCGCGCAGGATGATGTGGCAGTCCTCGTTGCCCGCGGTCGAGGCGATCGCCGAGCGGCCGAGTTTTGTGACGGCCATGAAATGATGCGGGTGTGAGGCCGACTTCACCGCATCGGCGGCAATGCGAACATTACCGTCGGTGCCGTTCTTGAAGCCGACCGGACACGACAGCCCCGAGGCGAGCTCGCGATGGATCTGGCTTTCGGTGGTGCGCGCCCCGATCGCGGCCCAGGACACGAGGTCGGCGATGTACTGCGGCGTCGTCATGTCCAAGAACTCCGTGCCGGCGGGCAGGCCGAGATTGTTCACCGCCGACAGCACATTGCGCGCCAGCCGCAGGCCCTTGTTGATGTCGAAGCTGCCGTCGAGATCGGGATCGTTGATCAGGCCCTTCCAGCCGACGGTGGTGCGCGGCTTCTCGAAATAGACCCGCATCACGATCTCGAGCTGATCGGCGAGATCCTCGCGGAGCTTTGCGAGGCGCTCGGCGTAATCCAGCGCAGCCCGGGGATCATGCACCGAGCAGGGACCGACGACGACCAGAAGACGGTCGTCCTGGTTGTTCAGGATGGCATGGATGGCGTTGCGTGCGGCCATCACGACGCGCGTGGCGGTGAGCGTGCGCGGGACCTCCCGCATCACCTCTTCCGGGGTGCTCAGTTCTTTCAGTTCGCGGATGCGAAGATCGTCGGTCGTGCTCAGCACGGCGGGCTCCTGTCAATTTGAGAACCTGCCGGCCAATAAAAAAAGCCGCCAGGTCTGGCGGCTTGTTCGGACGTTTGCTTCAATATTCAGATTGAGCGCGATCCTCCTGCCGCCAGCGAGCTGTCGTAGCTAAAGTACCAAAAATAGCTGGTGGCGACGGTGATCATGGCAGGCCATATAGCGCGCCATTGGCGGCTTGTCACCCCCCCATCGGCGCGGCAGGCGACGAGGTGCCTCAGGTGTTGCTGTTGCGCGCCGCCAGCGCCATGCCGATCAGGCTGGCGCCGCCGAACAGCAGATTGATACCGACGAGGATGCCGATGGCCCATTCCGCCGAGCTCGGCAGCCCCGTGATCACCATGAACGAGATCGCGATGTCGACGAGGCCAGAGATGAGCAGCCACGACCAGCGGCTGCTCAGCTCGCGGCGGTGCTCCAGTGCGTACATGATGGTGGCGACGCCCTCGGCGAGGAAGTAGGCGCCAAGCACGATGGTCAGCGTCAGCACGGCCTGGATCGGGCGGGCCAGCAGCAGTATGCCGGTGAGCACGGCGAGCGCGGCCGAGATCAGCGACCACCAGAAGCCCGGCGTGCTGCGCGCCCAATAGGTCACGATCAGCCCGCCGATGCCGCTGATCAGGAACATCCAGCCGAGGAAGATCGCGATCGCAAGACTCGCGAGCGGCGGCAGGATGAGCGCTGCCACGCCGAGAACGACGAGCAGGATGCCTTCGAACAGGAAGGCCTTCCAATGCGTCTTGACCGTCCGGCTCATGACGGATTGCAGCCGTGAGAAATCATCGGGCGAGGTCATAGGCAGGCTCCAGGTCGAAAGGTCGACGCTCAATCTACTATGCGCGCGGCGCGCTCACCATCCCGCGAGCTCACCCGCTGCCGGGCGCCGAGGAAAAACCTTCCGCGCTGGTGCGGATGCGGTTGCGGCCGAGAATGTAGATCGCGGTCGTGACAACCAGAAGCGCGAGGCCGAGCAGGATCGACACGAAGCCGATCGGAATCAGGGCCAGCGTCAGGTTGCGCTCGGGATTGATCAGCCAGTGATGGATCGAGGTCAGCACGAAGGCGAGGCCGAGAAAGCCGACCCCGCCGCCCGCCAGCAGCAGCGCCCACATCCGGCGGAGCTGGCTGAGCCGCTCCCGCGCAATATCTGTCCGGGGCGCGTGGTGGCGGGCGACGCGCCGGACCAGGCGGATCGCGAAGGCGATCGAGCCAAAGCCGACCAGCAGGCTCGCAGCCCCCAGCCACATCCGCAACGTCGGATCGAGATCGGGCATTCTTTGCAAGGTCAGCAGCGGAAAGTCGAAGGCCGAATGCAGCGCGAGGGGGCCGGCGAGCATCAGGAGGCGGCTGGAGAGGCGGGCCCAATCGCGATGGTGGCGGTTCGCGCCGAGCGCCGTGCCGGCGCGCGCGATCGTGAGGTAGGCGCCGGCGATGATGCCGAGCGCGCCGTGGAACGGCACGGTCAGCACGCTGCGCAAGGCGGCCAGCGAGCGCCACATCTCGGCGTGCTGAACCAGATAGGCGAGGTTCTCATAAGCGGCGAAGCCGAGGCCGACCGCGGCGCCATAGACCACGGTGTCCATCGGATTGGCAAAGGTCCGCCGCTTGGTCGAGGAAATCAGAACGATGGCGATGACCTTGACGGCTTCCTCGGGCAACGCGACGCCGAAGATCGAATGCATGGCCAAGGCTGCCCAGGGGTTGTCGGGTGCGGCGACCATCTTGGCGAAGGGGGCGCGGGCCAGGCCCAGCAGCGAGATGCTGGCGGCGCCGAGCAGGAAGGCGGTCCAGACCTGGGCGGGCGGCCCCGGGCGTTCTTCGGCGGCGATGACGAGCCACAGCATCAGCAGCGCCGGGGCGATGGCAGCAGTTCCGATGACGGTGGGCAACGCTTCAATCAGGTACATCGGCGCCGAAAATAGGTTCCATTGGTCCGCTTATCTACATTTTACCGATGCGACCATGTGTCATGCGCCGGCTGTCGGCTCGCTTAACGCGCACGACAGCTTCCGTTCATCTGCCGTCGCCGCGAAAACGTAGAATACAAGCGCAATCAATTGCATGACAGAACTCGTTCGTCATCCATGGCAACGGTCGCGCGACGTCCGTTCGGGCGTGATTGGTAAGTCAGATCAAGGAAGTGCAGAGGTTTTTTCGATCTGTCGCTTAGATGTCTCTTCGAGGCAGCCAACGCCGGATTGGCCGGCTAACGGCGGGCCGTTGGGCGCCCAGGGGGTGGCGAGGCGATCCGGCGCATCCGCGCCTGCTCGAGCTCCCAGAAGGCGCGCACGAGGCACGTGCCAAGGCAGAACACGATGAGGAGCAGCAGGAAGGCTTGGTCGACGGCGGGGATGTGCATCATGGGATTGACAAAGCAACCCGCATGCCATGCGTTCCCGCAATGGAAGCCGCTTTCCGCCGTCAGTGGGCGGTGAACGGCGGCGGCGCGCCGGGGGCGACGTCGAAGGCACCGAGATGGAATTCCTCGCCAAGGGATGGATCCGGCTCGCCCGGTTGCGCCAGCAGCGTGAAGGCGGCTTCGGGGTAGAGCTTCCAGATCTCGAGATCGCCGGCGGTGATGGTGAGCCAGCCGAACGTGTACATGTAACGCCCGGGCTCGGAGACCCGGCCGACCCTGTCCCAGGTAATCTTGTTGACTGCCATCCGGTCCCCCGATCGCAAGTCCGCAAATCACGTCCGGCGTGAGGCCCGGACGTGCAAAAGCTGATCCTGCAATGGGGCCGCGATAGGGCGGCGATGCGGAGGCCAGACGGCCGGGCGGCGGCCGCTGCCTGCCGGCTTAGTCTAGCGCGCGAGGGACCTCACCTTCGGCGTTCGGTTAAGAAAGAGTCGAGGCTGACCCGGTTCAGGCCGACTGCTGCAGCGGCGAGCGCACAATGAGGCGCACGAGGTCGTCTCGAGACTGCTTCTCGGCGAATTTGACGGCAAAGCCATTGTCGAATTTGCGGATGACGCGCCCGACACAGGCGCCGACGGCAAGCGCGGTTCCCACCGGCGGGTCGTACTCGCAGGATATGGCGACGCCGGCCGTCGAGACGTCGATGATGAAGCAGGGATGGACGCTGCCGTCGGCGAGCGTCAGGAGGGTGTGCGAGACTTGGGGAACGAAACGGGCGTCGCGCCGCAGTTCCTTGACGCTGTCATCCTTCTGCTTCTTCTCGAGCCAGGTGAGCTTTTCCGACATCCAGGCACGCCGCGCCCGCGTCATGTCGAGCTCCATCAGGAAGCCCGATTTCAGCGTCGCGCTGATGGTGCACTGGAATTCGCCGAAATCCTGGAAGTAGGAGGTCAGGCGTTCGCCGACCTTGCCGACGACAGGGACGTCCACGATCATGCGGAAGGGCGAGACGCGTTTGGTGCGACAGGCAAAGCTGCGCAGCTTGCCCTCACAATCGTACCAGCGCGGCAGCGAGTAGCTGCCGTTCACGCTGACGTCCACTGCGCGCTGCCTGAGGAACTCTGCGACGGACATGAGGTGCCAATGATGTTCGGGATCGCTTCCGTATTTCCACGGTAGCGGTCAAATTCTAAGTAAATGATACCAGCACTCAAAAGCGGGGGTAAATTTCCGGTAAACGCGCGCCTCGGCCACGCACCGAAAAGCGCGGCATTTGGACCCTTTTCGCCAGAGGACTGCTCACAACATCGTCATCCTGGGGCGATGAAGCGACCGCACAGCGCGACGTCTAGGGAAATCCGGACAGCACCAGCAAAGCGAGCGCGCCAACGGCCATGGCGAACTGGATCATCGCCCATGTCAGGCCGTTCGGGCTGATCTCCACGCCCAGCGGCGGCAAGGCGCGTCGCATTCCGAACGCCGTGAATGCTTCGACGACGGCGAGCAGAAGGCCAATGCCGGCGAGGGAAGACCAAGACTCCGCCGGAGGCATCCAGGGTGCGAGCCAGGCGGGGACGGCACCTCTCAACAGGCCGAGTAACGCGAACCATCCGAACCAGAACGGGAAGCGCTTGACGATGTCGGCGCCGATCGTTTCGGGCTCGAGCCGGATACCGATCATTGCGAGGACGCTTTCAATGCGCTCGCCGTCGGTCAGGAAGACAAACGCGCCGAGATAGAGAGGAACGTGCGACTGGAAGATCAAGGCGACGACACCGAACAGGATGAAGTGGCCGACGACATCGCCGAGAATATCCTTGGCGATCTTGCCTGACGTTGCAGCCGCGGCTGGCGCAAGATCTGCCCGACGCTGCGGACGTGATCTGACGCGCGCCATGTGCTCCAGCATTTTGGCGCGCCGGTCCGCCGAATATGGTGCCGTGCGGCGCATCCATGCCGGTGGCGCGGTCGTCACGGAGGGGAGGCCGGACTGACTTTCCGGGGCCGACTTGCCTTGCTCCATGGCCAACCAGATCCCCTTCAATCCGTGATGCCGATCGTGGCGGGCGACCCGGCTTCTTTCGGACGTTGGTCGGAGGTGAGGGCCGGGAAGGTTCATGCCGGGTGGCGGATATTTGCCGCTGGTCGCCCCTGGCCGAGCACGAGTTGGCGCCCGATTTCCGCAAATCCGCAAGGGCTGATTTCGTGCCGCTCCGGAAAGGTCCTCCTTCATGGGCCCGATGCCAGACATATCCAGCTTGTCGACGATCTTCCTGTTGCTCTCGCTCCCCAGTTGCGCTTGAGTGCCGACAGGTCTGGGGGGACCATATTGATGTCTGATTTCTTGGCTGCGGCGACTTCGGCCGCCGCGATATATTTTGCGGTCGATTTCAGTTCCGGCAGGCTCAGTGCGACCTGTGTCTTGCCATGGATTTGACCGTCATGTCCGGCTGCCTGTCTCCGCGGAAAGCAGGTATTCTCGATCACGCTGATCGCATGGCCACGGATCGCGTGGCATGGCGCGGGAAGAACAGCTTTTTCCACGCCGAGGATGAACGCTATCTCCGGTTTCTGATTCCGCCGGGAAGTCGCGTTCTCGACATCGGCTGCGGCATTGGCGATACGCTCGCAAGCCTCGCGCCATCACATGGCGTCGGGGTCGATTTCTGTCGCAGGCAAATCGCGATCGCGCGACAGCGCCACCCCGATCTCACTTTCGTCGAAGGCGATGCCGAGGATCCCGCCACGCTCGACGCGCTGCAAGGTCCGTTCGACTATATCCTCGTCCTCGATACGATCGGCTCGATGGAGGATTGTCAGAAGTTCATCGCGCAGCTGCATCCGTTCTGCACGCGGGATACACGGCTGGTGATCGGCTATTTCTCGCATCTGTGGTATCCCCTGCTGAAATTCGCGGAGCTCGTTGGCCTGCGGATGCCGCAACCGGACCAGAACGTGCTGTCGCCGCCCGATCTGCGCAACCTTGCCAGGCTTGCGGATTTCGATCCGGTGAAGTCGGAGCAACGTGTGCTCTCGCCGGTCCGGATGTTCGGGCTCGGGCGATTTCTCAATCGTTTCGTCAGCGTGCTGCCGGGAATCCGCCAATTGGCGCTTCGGCATTATCTGGTCGCACGGTCCAGCCGCAGGGCGAGGGAAGACTTTGCCTCGGCTACCGTCGTCGTCCCGGCGCGCAACGAGCGCGGCAATATCGAGCCTGCGGTCCTGCGAATTCCGGACTTCTGCAACGATGTCGAGATCATCTTCGTCGAAGGCCACAGCCAGGACGGCACCTTCGAGGAGATGGAGCGGGTCAGGCAGGCCTATCCATCCAAGGACATCAAGGTGATGCGCCAGCCCGGCAAGGGCAAGGCCGACGCCGTCTTCGCCGCGTTCGACGTGGCGCGCGGCGACGTGCTGATCATTCTCGACGCCGACCTGACCATGCCGCCGGAGCAGATTCCGAAATTCGTCGAAGCGCTGCTGGCGGGCAAGGGCGAGTTCGTCAATGGCTCGCGGCTGGTCTATCCGATGGACGATGGCGCGATGCGCTTTCTCAATCTGATCGCCAACAAGATCTTTTCCTACCTGTTCTCCTGGCTGCTCAATCAGCGTTATACCGACACGCTGTGCGGCACCAAGGTCCTTCGCCGCAGCGATTATCAGCGCCTGAAGGCCGGCAAGGCCTATTTCGGCGATTTCGATCCGTTCGGTGACTTCGACCTGATCTTCGGCGCATCGAAGCTCAACCTGAAGTCGGTGGATCTGCCGATCCGCTACGCCGCGCGCACCTATGGCGAGACCCAGATCTCCAGGTTTCGCCATGGTTGGATGTTGCTGAAGATGGTGGCTTTCGCCTTCCTCAAGATCAAGGCGATCTAGACACGGAAGCCACGGTTGGGCGACGATGATCTCAGACCATTACTGTTTTCCCGACGCCCGCGTGAGCGGAAGGATCAGAACGCTGCTGATCCTCATCGTGCCGTCGCTGTATCTGGCGGCGACGCTGCTCTATTCGGCCCATCAGGCCGTCTGGGGCGTCCAGGTCGATCCGGAATCGGCGTACACGATGAACGGGCTGGCGGCGGCGGCGGGATACGGCTCGCTGAAATTCGATCATCCGGGAACGACCACGACCCTGCTCGTCGAGCTGATCGTCAGGGGCTGGGCCGTGATCGCCCGGGCCGAGGATATCGTCGCGTTCGGGCTCGAACATTACGACGCGATCACACGGGCGGCGCGCACCGGCGAGGCGCTGGTGCTCACCGGCGCGCTGCTGGCCGGAGGGCTCGTCGTCGGTCGGACGACGCAGAGCGCGATCGCCGCGATGCTGTTTCAGGCCGGCGCGTTCGTGCATCCCGATGCGTTTCACTTCCAGACGGTGCTTGCGCCGGAAAGCCTGATGGCCGCAATCGCCCTGTTCGGCATGGCGATCGTGATCAAGGCTACGCTCGATGCGCATCCGCCGGCGACGAATATCGGCGTCGGGTGCGGGATCATTTTCGCGCTCGGGTTCTCGACGAAATATCTCTATCTGCCGCAGGGGCTGCTCGCGGTGTGCCTGCTCAGAAACAGGCGCGCCTTCGTCGCTGCCGTGATCACCGGGGCGATCGGGTTCGTCGGCTTCAGCCTGATCTTCAATCCGGGAACGGTCACGCGCGGGTT
Organism: Bradyrhizobium sp. UNPF46; assembly: GCF_006658625.1. Lineage (NCBI taxonomy): Bacteria > Pseudomonadati > Pseudomonadota > Alphaproteobacteria > Hyphomicrobiales > Nitrobacteraceae > Bradyrhizobium > Bradyrhizobium sp. UNPF46. Next base: position 22,037 of record NZ_LFJB01000049.1, on the reverse strand, counting down.
CGGATGGCTTGTGCAGATCGCCACCCACAAGGGAAATTACGGCGAGGGCGAGCCGGGGTTCATCGATTTCGGAATATTCTGGTCGAACATGGCCGAGATCGTCAAAGCCGCGCCGCTCGTGCTCGGCGTGTACATCGCAGCGGCGGCCGTGGCGCTGGCTTGGTGCGTCAAGAACTGGAGCTGGCGGGATCCGAACAGCCTGACGCTCTGTGCTGCCACTCTCATCTATGCCGCGCATCTGGTGGCGACATCGAAGCACTACGCGCTCCATTACATGATGGCGCCCTGGGTCCTGACCGGCGGCGTGCTGGTCCTGGTCGTGGTGCAGCTCAAGCGGCTGGCCCCGGCCGTTCCGTCGACCGTGTTGAGCTTGGTTGCGGGCGGCCTTTGCGCCGCCATGAGCGCGACGACGCTGATCGACGCCCATGCCGCAGCGCTGCATGCGTTCCGCGCGAATGAGATCGGGGCCCGGCTTTCGAAGGCCGTGGCCGCGGCGGGTCCCGCCTGCGCCAATGTCTCCGGCATGTTCGTGCGCGCGCCGGAGAACGACATGAATCACGGCTGGGACATGACGGTGCAGCTCTGGGGCGACCAGGCGATGCGGGAGCGGTTCTCCACGGCCTATGCGAACGCTTCTCCGGCCCGGCTGCTGGACCACAACACCTACACGCACGTCCTCAAGAACAACTTTCGACCGTACAGCTATGCGACTCTCGGTGCGGACTATCCCTGCATCGTCGTCCGCTCGGCCGTGGCGCTCGAGGCCGACAATGCGATCGGACTCCTGGCGCTCAATCCGGACCATTGCGTCATCGAGGGGATTCACGTCTATACCGTCGGGCTTGCCTGCGCGAAGGTGCGCAGCAGCTTTCGGGAGCAGCGGGGAGGGGAACCCGGGCCGGGTGGCGCTCCCTAGCGGAATCGAACCGCTCTCTCCACCGTGAAAGGGTGGCGTCCTAACCGATAGACGAAGGGAGCAACGCAGGGCCCCGCCGTTCCCCGGCACGGCCACTGGCCGGCCGAACAGGGCCCGGCGGCTTGCAGCGGGCGAACGTATAGTGGCCTTTCCGCCTCCGGGCAAGCCGTTCGGGGCGGTCTTTTGGCGCCGGTGGATAGTGTTCCCCCGGGATGATCTGGGGGCGATTTCAACGGTTTCTTAGGGTTCCGTGAGTAGCGCTGGACTGGGAGATTTCCAATGCCACCGCCGAAAAAGCGCGCAGCCCGCAAGCTGCTGTCGCAGCACGCCTGGATCACGCTCGACGGCGGCTTCGCCGCGCGGCATTGCCTGGTCCAGGACATTTCAGCTTCGGGCGCCAAGATCACGCTGGACGAGGATGCCGGCCAGCTCCCGGGCGTGATCCGGCTCGCCTTTGCACGCGACGCGCGCACCGGGCGGAGCTGCCAGGTGGTATGGCGCCGCGGCAAATCGGCCGGCATCAAGTTCATCTGATCGCGGCCGCGGAAGGCCCGATGGCGCGCGATGTCCGTCCGGGCTAGAACGCCGCCATGCGTCTGCCGCTTCTTATCCTGATCCCGTTGCTCGCCGGATCCGCTGCCGCGGCCGAGGCCCTGCGTCTGCCGCCTGCCGAGCGGCCCAAGCCGGGCACGACCGTGCCGCTGAAGGGGGAGGCCGGCAAGGCCCGCGCCGGCTCCTGCGCCTCCTATGGCCCGCGGTTCGTCATGGTCGAGGGCACCGGCACCTGCGTCAAGGTCGGCGGCTCGATCAGCGTCGACACCACCACGAGGCGCTGATGCCGGCGGATCTGCTGCGCCTCGACCTCATTGTCCCCGTCCTGATGTACTGCGCGCTGCTGTGGTGGGTCGGCCGCGGCCTCAGCTGGACGGCGCGGCTGGCGACCGCGGCGGTGACCTTGGTGCTGATCGTCTGCGTCCTTCTGGTCGAGCGCGGCTGGCGCTGAGCCAAAACAAAAAACGCGAAAACAACCCCATGCACAGTAGCCGTCAAGCGCCGACGTGACGCACCCGGCTTGCGCCGAAACACGGATTCATCCCGCGCTCAGCACAGCTTACGCCGCGGCGCCGGTTCACGACATCGGCGGTGCGACATGTTGTGCAAAGCCGGGCCGTTTGCCGAGCTCGGCGAGCCAGCGCGTCAGATGCGGCTGCGCCGGCCGGGTGATGCCTTCGACGCCGAGCCAGCGCCGCGCATAGGAGCCGAGCGCGATGTCGGCGAGCGTGAACGCATCACCCTCCATGAAGCGGCGCGAGGAGAGCAGGCGGTCGGCGATCGCCCAGACCTCGGCGGCGGCATCGGCATCGCGCTGCACCTGGATCATGTCGCGCTCGGCGGGCGCCGTGCGCACGATGCCCCAGAACACCGGGCGGTCGACCGGCTGCACCGTCGACAGCGTCCAGTCGAGCCAGCGGTCGACCGAGGCGCGGCTCTTCGGCGCCTCCGGATAGATCGGCGTGCCGCGTCCATGCGCGAGGCAGAGATAGCGCATGATCGAATTGGATTCCCACAGCACGAAGTCGTCCTCGACCAATGTCGGGATTCGCGCATTGGGGTTCATCGCCAGATACGCGGCCTCGCGCGTCCTGCCGTAGCTCATGCCGGCGTCGATGCGCTCGTAAGCGAGGCCGAGTTCGGTCAGGCACCACAGCACCTTCTGCACGTTGACCGAATTGGCGCGGCCCCAGATCGTCAGCTTGGTATCCGGCATGAGGTGTCTCCCGCGGCATTGTCCGGTGTCGTAGCCTGGATGGAGCGAAGCGCAATCCGGGGCCGGCGCCCCCGCATTCCGCTGCGCTCCATGCGGGCTACAAATCCATGCCGCGGGTGATAGCGGAATTCGGCGCGCCGCGCGATGCGATTGCGGCGCGCCTCTCATGCAAAAAGCTCCGCACGCGGCGGAGCTTTCGTTGCAAGATCGAAACTGACGTCAGCGGCCGAAGAACAGCCACAACAGAATGATCACCGGGATCGGCACGCCCAGCAGCCACAGCAGAATTCCACGTCCCATGATTTCCTCCTCCAATCGCATTGTCGGAGGGTGAACGCAGGGGACGAGGGCTTGTTCCAGCGTCCGCAGCCTACCAGTGGCCGGTGTTGGGCATCGACAACCACGGCTCCTGCGGCGGCTTCGGGTCGCCCTTCTGCAACAGCTCGATCGAGTGCAGGTCCGGCGAGCGGACGAACGCCATGTTGCCGTCGCGCGGCGGGCGGTTGATGGTGACGCCGGCCTTCTGCAGCCTCTCGCAGGTGGCGTAGATGTCGTCGACCTCATAGGCGAGATGGCCGAAGAAGCGGTCCTCGCCGTACTTCTCCTCGTCCCAGTTGTAGGTGAGCTCGACCAGCGGCGCGCCGCGCGTCGGCGGCTGCTTCTTCAGCGCCTCGAGATCGTCCGCCGAGCACAGGAACACCAGCGTGAATCGCCCCTTGTCGTTCTCGATCCGCCGCACCTCCTTCAGCCCGAAAGCATCGACATAGAATTTCAGCGCGACATCGAGATTGCGCACGCGCAGCATGGTGTGGAGGTATCGCATGGGTGGGGCTCCCTTTGGACAGACGGGTTTTGCTTTGGGCCGGGACGGCGGGGGTAGGAGATAGCAGGAAAGTGGAAGGAGGGGCAGGGGGATCGGGACGGTGAGTGGACCGCGAAGAATGTGAACCAAGGCCACTCGATTGACGCTTGGCTCCGAGCGTGGATCAAGTCTACAGGACGAGCAGGTGACGATTAATTCAGTGCACCGTCACCGCAATAGCGTAATGATAATGTCAGTGACGGCAGGGCAGGGATGCAGTCCAGCCCAACACCGCAAAATCATAAATTACAAGATCGTCCTTCTAGGTCATCCTCAGGGGATTGAAGACATGAAAGCCCGCGGCGGCGACTATCATCGCCAACATTAGAGTTCCTTCCAAGACGGACGCTCGGAATCTCCGCGGCCGGGGTATATGCGGATTACCGCTAATATCCAACCCGGCCAATCGAGACTGAGCCATTCGATAGCCGAACCACCCTCGAAGGTTCTCTGCGACCATCAACAGTGCGATTAACGTGATAAACGCAACAAGCGCGTCTGCGAGAGCAGCGAATTGCTGAAGTCGCTCGGACGACGGCCCGTTAGGCATGATGCTCAGGTAGGCTGAGCCGCCGACTACCAGTGTAATCAACTGAATGTAGAGCTTGAATGCTTCCATTATTCGAGCATTGTGCTCTTTTACTTGCGACGAGACGAACTTGTATTCTTCATCAACGCTGACACGAGACTTCGATGAGCGCGGGCCGGCTAAGTTGTCAAGTTTGAAGCGCATGAAAGACCCCCTTTGGGTTGGTTTTCCGTCGTTCTACGTAGCAGCTCGTAGGGTGGGTAGGGCAATTGGTGACAGTGCACTTAATTGCCGCTGTACGTTAAGCGTAGCCCGAAGCCGCAGCATCAGTAGGGCGTCAATTTGCGAAGGAATTGAGTGCACTGAAGACCATCTAGCTGGCCTTCGCGACCAAGAAGGCGGTGGAGCTAAAGTGAGTTCGAAGTGACCGTAATTCCCGTTGCAATCGCAATCCACCACATGATGAAAGCAAAATACGGTGACAGTGCACTCAATTCGGCACTGTCCAACAAGTGCGGCCGAAACCGCGAAGCCGGTAGGACAATCGTGGCAAAAGTTTTGTGCACTGTCACGGTAACCCAGGGAATGGCGCGCGGAGCGGATCAGATATTCAAGCGCCTTTCTTCTTCTTAGGCGTCGTGCCGCCGTCGAGTAATTCCTTGGCGTAGTCAAACAGAAGGGTCGCGCGGGCACTAACGAACTGTTCGAAATCATCTTCCCAAGTCGAAGGTGGTAAAAAGTTGGCGGTTTCGATGTCGTCGATATCCTCGCCCAGCTTCTTTCGGTACTCGCTCGGGGCGCTCCCGGAAATCGTGTTATTGTCGCTCCGAGAGAGGAAACACATATTCGCTAGGCAGGAGTCGTCCAGCTTCGAATTCTTCGACGTCTTCAGAAAGCTCCTGGGATGTATGTGATGAAACTCATTCCGATTGTATTCCTTGAGGGCCTTTCTCAGGTCGATTTTGTTTCCGCTAATGAAAGACCTCGGGCCATTCTGAGCAAGCAGAAGGATAAAGGTTCTTGAGACAACCGAATTCAAGCGAAACGTGTTGGTAAGAAAGAAAAGTGGGGTAAAGGAATTTGCGGGGTGAGTGAGTTTTGTTAGGCTGCCTTCTGCAAGTTTTGCAAACTCAACCACGTCCTCCCGAAGGCTCTTGATGGGCTGGCTATTGTATTTCCTGTGAATGCAGGTATGCCAAAACCAGCGAAGTATTTCTTTGCGTTGGTTGTTTGTAACCTTCTTCTGCTTGGACGGCTCGCCGGCAAAAAACACGGTGAGAGGGACGAGGAGATTGTTGTAAGGAAGGTTATCTAGGTTCTCGACGTGAAGGTTCTTCCGCAGAAAGTCGATTGCGCCCTTTATTCCGGTTACTACGTGGTCGAAGTCCTCTCTTACCTTCGAGCCATTGAGCGAAATCAGGGAGTCCGGCGAAGGGTCGCGCACCATAACGGCGCTGCAACATCTCAGAAGGAGGTCTTTGTCGCCTCCAACATCCTTGAAGCCAAAGGGCGTCAGGTCATTCGCCAGATCCTCAAATCGTTGGTTGAGGTCGAAATCGCCGCTCCACGTCCAGGCACTTAAGAGCTGGACGGTATCGAGTTCAACGCCACGCTGGTTGACTCGTTCGAACACGATAGCAACGGCGGTCTTGTCCTCCGTTGTGATGGTCTGGACCGGAATGAGGGCTTCCTTGAACCGGGCCTGTATCTTGTCGAGCCGAGCAATGGTGGCATCGTCATAGTCGGCCGTTTCCTTCCGGTAAAGGACAGGGTCGAACAGGTATCCGATGGGGAAATACCTTTCTGAGACTTCGTTGTCCTCAAGAGCTGTAAACGAGGACTCTTGCGCATTCTCGCTGGCCTCCATGTCGTAGTAGATTTTGGCCCACAACGGTTTTTGGGGCAGGGTTATCTCGGTCTGGAACACTCCAAAAATGGACGTGATGCGCTGCTGGCCGTCCAGGATGTAATCTGTCGGGTACTCGGGATCGTTCTGAGGGAGCTCGAAGGGTCCTAAATCGCGTTCGTGGGTTAGCTCCTGCTTGGTTCGCCAAAGCAGGATGGAACCGAAGGGATACCCCTTGTAGATGCTATCCATGAGGTAGGCGACCCGCTCCGGGTCCCACACGAAGCCCCGCTGGAAGTTCGGGACGCGCATTCGCCCGGCCATAAGTTCTTCGATGATTTTACGGATATTGAGCGGCTCAGCCAACGCGAATCCCCCTGGTTCTTGACGTAGAAGTTGCAGGGATGAGAGGCAGAATCAAGGGTTGGGCCAATGCAAGCCTCAGGGCTGCGGCACGGGGTTGATCGCACTTGTCGCTGTCACGGCCAATTCTCTTAAGGCTCAGCCTTTCTTGCCGAGGCCCTTCGCTCGGCGCTTTGCGTAAGCGGTTCGTGCCTGCTCGCGATTTCCGCAGATTTCGCTTGAACACTACAGGTGAGTTCGGTTTGGGCTTTGATCGACATAGAGCCAGCCGCAACGGTCGGCTGGGCAGCAACCGATGCGGAGTTACGGTGATGGTGCACGAAAATGGCGCCCATCGGGCGGCCGTAGAACGATTATGGCGAACGAGTTTGATGCACTGCCGCCGTAATCCCACCGTGATCGCCCATCGCCCCTACTTGCACTCAAAGCTCGCCGCGCTCTCCGGATCGCCTTGGCCCTTGTACTGCGCATGTTGCGGATAGGCGCACAGCGGCCGGCTGCGACCGGGAAAGGCCGGTCCCGTCGCGACCACCGCATCGGGGGCCTTGCCGTCTTCCACCCAGTTCACGACGGCGCTGAGGAGATCGAAACGGTCGAGCGTTGCGCCGCTCGAGCAGTGGCCCATGCCGGGGACGAGGAAGGCCCGGCTCGATTTCTCCCGCACCAATTCCATGCCGCCGGAATCCGCCGCCATGCGCTCGTAGTAATTCACGGTGTCGTTCGCCGAGAACCAGGGATCGCTCACGCCGTGGTAAAACAGCAGCTTGCCGCCATGGCCGAAGTAGCTCGACAGGTTGGTCCAGTAGGCGGTGTTGGTGAGGCGATCCATCCCGCTCGCGTTGACCCGGTCTTCGAGCTGATCGACGTTGATGCTTTCCCAAACCGGCGGTCCGACCGGACTGCGCGCGCCTGTTGTCAGGATGCCGGGAATGGCAACGCCTTCGGCGGCTACGCCGCTGTCCCACGGGAACGGCGGGTAGACCTGCGTGCCGCGTGAATTCTTCGGTCCGGCAAAAGCTTTCTTCAAGGCGTCGACCTGCGGCGGCGCCAGGCAGGAATCGGTCTTGTCGCCGTTGCAGGTGAGGACCGCGGGATCGAATTGACAGGCCTTGCCGTCGAAGATCAGGCCATCCTTGACGCCGTCCTTGGCGTCGCAGGCATCGAGGATCGCCTTCGTGATCAGCTTGCGCTCGTCTGCGGAAAACGTCTTGGCGGGCTCCGGCTTGCCGGACGGATCTTTCGGCGCGATCTGGCTGAAGGCCGCGTTGGCCCAGGCGAGACCGATGTTGGAATTGCCGGTGCGCATCGCAGGCGCGCCGGCGACAATGCCGTCGAATTGTTCGGGATAGCGCGCTGACGCCAGCATGCCTTCGCGGCCCCCGGTCGAGCACCCCGTGAAATAGGAACGCTTTGCCGGCTGGCCATAGTAGTGCGCGACGATCGCCTTGGCGGCCATCGTTACCTTGCCGACGGATGCATTGGCGAAGTTGAGCGCGGCTTCCTGGTCCTTCAGGAACGAGGCATCGAACACCGCGCCCTGATGACCGCTATCGGTCGTAACAACGGCAAAGCCGCGCGCCAGCGCCGGCACCTCGCCGGCCGCCTGGTAACCCAGCGGCGGCCGGATCGAGCCGTTCAAACCGCCGCCGCCCTGAAACAAGAACCGACCGTTCCAGCGATCGGGCAGGGCAACGGCAAAGCCGATCGCGTAGGACTTGCCCTCGACGCCGACGCGCTGATCGATCACGCCATCCGCGCGGCAGTTCGGTGGCAGCGCCACAGAGACGGTGGCCGGTGCCGGCGGCGCCGGCTGCACGGTCCCCGCCGGCGCCTCCGGCACCATTTCGGCCTTGATGACCGTTGCCGTCGATCCCGGCATCTTCCAGCCGGTCAGGTCAGCGCATTTGAGCGCGGGCGGTATGTTGGCTGAATCGTCGGCGCTCGCCGGCGCGATCGCCATGACCATGATGGCCGCGACCAGACCCAGGCCAGCCATCGCATCATCAAGCGCCACGTTTCCTTTTCGCCGCATCGTTCCTCCCTGCCGCCTTCTGAATTTTATTGTGGTGCACTTAACTCACGCCAGCCGCCGGCCGAGCCGCTGCACTGAAACAATCTTGTGTTATTCGGGAGGTGCAGTCCAGCGGCGGGACTCGTTCCTAAGCAAAACGATCGCCTTCGGCTTTGCGCGAGCCGAGCGCACGCCTCGCCCTTCGAGACGACCGCTTTCAGCGGTCTCCTCAGGGTGAGGCCAAGCAGCAATTGTGTCCGTTGAAACTGGTGCTGCGCACCCGGTCCTCGTCCTGAGGGCCCGCCAGCGGCGGGCATCTCGAAGGATGGCCGCAGGCGAAATCGCTCGCCTATGCGGCGGTTTCTCAGGCCGCCTTCTCACCACTCTTCGCAACGATCTCGACTTCGAAACAGCCCATGTCGCGAAGCTCGGCGGCTTTCTTCTCGGCCGCTTCCCTGGTCTCTCGCTTCAAGACGATCTGCCCGGCACCGTCGCGGGCGCAAACGAAATAAGGCATTCTCGATTCCCAATTTCGTTTGCATACACACGACGCCGTGCTCCCGCAATTGAACGGGTCACTCGTCCAGCCCGGCCTTTTGCCGCATCTTGTCGATCAGTTCCGAGGCCTCGGCCTTGGTCAGTTCGTCCTCGGGCGGGTTCTCGTGCGCCTGCTCGGCGAGGGTCTTGAGATAGGATTCCTGGGCTCCGGTCATCGGATCGTCCCCGGAAACCCAGTCCTTCGGGTCCTTCTGACTGTTGTAGGCCATCGCAGATCTCCTTTCCGTCTCCGTACAATGTCGGACTCGACTTCTCGTTCTGTTTTTGTTCTCGTGCCCCCAATCTAAAATTCGCGAGGCGGAACATGCCGGACCTGGACTATCTCAGGCGGGAGATCGAACGGATGCGCATCCAGATGGGCAGGCAGAGGAAGGAAATCCTCCAGCTGCAGCGGGCCGGTATCGGGACCGCGTCGGCCGAGGCACTGCTGTCGCGGATGGGGGCCAAGGTCGAGAGTCTTTGCGCGCAGCGCGACGCGCTGAAGGCGGCGCAGCCGCGTGCGGCCAAGGGCAGGGTGCTCGGCGGGAGGACATGGTGAGCAGACGGTGGTTCGACGACGAGAAAGAGCTCTCGCCCTTCCTGACCGCGCTCGAGGACGTTCGCCGCAGGGCGACGCGGGAAGGGTGGTGCTATGCCCACGTCCAGGCCATCATCGTGGCGATCGACCAGTACGCGGAAGCCGCGACCGGTAACCGTGAGTACTTTTTGAACAAGCCGGTCTCGATTGGTGACAGCCGCAAGGCCGAGGGGATTGTTTGAGCGGACGCCGCGCGTTGCTTCAGCCAATCATGATGCCGGTCACGGCACCGACACGTCGATATCGGCCGCTCCCGACGAGAGAAGTGCGTCATGCGATCGTGCTGAGGGGCCGACGGAGTAACCAGACTCCGTGATCTGCAACGACGCGGTTGAACCCCAACTCCGCCGGCACGACCAATTCTCATGCTTCAAGCCCTGCTCAGCGCGATCGTGGAAATTCTGCTGTCGGCCGCATGGAGCGCCGTGGTCAGGTTCTTCGGTCTGGAAAACGTCGTCGAGATCGCGACGGCCATCTTCGGCCTTGGCTGCATCGTGATCGGCTCTGCGGTGTTGCTGCTGGGCCACGGATGAGGAAAGCGCCGTGAAGACGATCACGCTGCTTGCCGTGGCGGCCATGCTGCTGCTTGAGGTCTTCGGCCCGACGTCGAGCGTCGGCGGCTCGATGAGCTTCATGCTGGTCTTCGTCGTCGTGACGCTGGCGGTTGCGGTTGACGAGGCGTGGTCGAACGGGCGCGGGGCGTTCGGATGGATCGTCAATGTCTTTGCGTCAATCTTTGGCGGCCTGACAACGATTGCTCTGGTCGGAATGGGGATGGAGGCGATCCTGACGTATCTCCACCTCGAAGGCTCGCTCGCCTCGTCGCAGCAGCCGCTGAAATACGTCGTGGTCGCCGTGATTGCGATCTTGATGGTGGCCGGATCGTGGATCCCGCTCCAGATCGTCAACCGGCTCCGCTGACAAGGCGCTCGGCAGCCCACGGAGACAGCCAAGGCCGAACCTTGGCCGCCTGCAGTTACGCCGCAATCCGCTGTTCGACCGGAGCCGTCAGGATCTTGAGCGCCTGGGCATGCTGCAGGTCGGGGACCGCGACCGCCGTATGGCTGTAGACCGCATGCGTCCTCGAATTTGCAATCGTGTCCAGGATCTGTTTGCCCTTGATGACATGGAGGCCCATGCCTTCGTCGGTGGGGAAGATCGCCAGCACCACGTCATAGGCGGCGATGATGGCTCTGAGCGCTTCGGCCTTGTCTTCGGCGAGCTCGACAAAAACACGAACATCGGCCGCGAGTTCACGCAGCTCGTCAAAATCCAGCACTGTGGGGGTACTCCAACGCAACGAGACTGGTTGGAGCTTGGCGGCGTTGGGTTACTGAAGTGTCAACAAGACGGGCGGAGCCACAAGTTTCACGACGAGGTGACGTCACATGCTAGCGTTTGGCTTCCGTCTTGCGAAGCCGGGCCTCGGCGGCCTCGTCGACGAGGTCCAGGGCGAGGCCGTCATAGCTCAGCTTGAGCCCGCGTCCGACGATCCACATCCAGCCCTCTCGGTCCTTGATGGCTTGCGCGTTGAACTGCTCGGAGATCGATTTCACGGCACTCTCCTGCGACCCCGCATTCTTCACCGTTGCATTGACGCGCCAGATCGGGCGTCTGGCGTCAGTCCCGTCGCTGTCGACAGTGACCTTGGCGCCGTTGATGTCACATTCGAGGGTGTCCGAACCGCGGCCCTGGCGGCAGAGATAATGGCGTTGACTGACGAGCTTGCTGGTCTCGTCGAATGTCATCCCGGGCGAGAAGCCGAAGATGTCGGACTTCTTCACGAGGGCGAGGGAGGCAGGCTTCAGGAAGCTCGGCTGGAGCGCGACGATGGCTGCGACAGCAACGACGATCAAGCCTGCAATGACGATAGCGACCTTCATGAGCCCCCCGCGAGAAACCTTCAGACCATTACAGGCCGCCGGGGCGTTCTGCCATGCCCCGAAAGCGAAAACCCCGCCTGGGGGAAGCGGGGCTCTCTGGTGGGGTGAAGCTTAGGGACTTCATGAGTAAGACGCGTCAGCGGCAAAATGGTTCAAAAGGAAATTGCGTGTCCCTGCGGCATCTTGCACAGGAAGTCGGGAACCCCGGGAGAACCCCTGCTTGCGTTTTGAGCCTCGATAGGCTCTAAGCCCGGTCACTTCATGACCTCTGGCATGAATCAGAAGCGCGCCTCCGCGGTCCGGCCGCGTCACGGCAGAGTTGTTCGCGCGCACCCTTCAAAGGAATTCAGACATGGCGAAGATGACGAAGACCCAATTGATTGATGCGATTGCCGAGGGCACGCAGCTTTCGAAGAACGACGTGAAGTCGGTGATCGAATACATGGCCACCGTCGGCTACAAGGAGCTCAACGAGTCCGGTGAGTTCGTCATTCCCGGCTTCGTGAAGATGTCGGTCGTCAACAAGCCGGCGACCGAGGCCCGCATGGGCGTCAATCCTTTCACCAAGGAGCCGATGCAGTTTGCGGCCAAGCCCGCGAGCAAGTCGGTGAAGGCCTCCCCGCTGAAGGTTGCCAAGGACGCCGTCTGAGGCGCAGACGACGTCGCTGCCGCGGCTTTTTCGCGAGACGGCGCAACGATCAACGGCTGAAGAACAGGTGGTGCCCGGCGACGGCGATTCCGAACATCACCACGACGATCAGGATGAACCACAGAGAGCGCCGGTCGGCCTGTCCGGGCGCGCTCCGTGGTTTTCCGCAGGCCGGGCAGACCGAAAGCCCGATCGGGATGTCGGTCTCGCAGAATTCGCAGATCATCGGTGCCTCGAGCGAGAGGCGCGACGCGCGTAGTTTCGCCCAGCTGACGCGGCATCGCGGGACGGGAAGCCGCGCTTCATTCGGCCACTGCCAAAGAGGGAAAGTTCGTTCCCGAAGCCACGGCCCGCCGCGCCATTCAGCCGACCACGCCTCAAAAGAAAAACCCCGCGCTTTCGCACGGGGCTCTTCTGGCTGACGGCGTTGGGATTTCAGCGCCTGGCCGTCAGCCATCTCTAACAAGAAATCTGGCTCTAACTTAAGGTTGAAAATCCAAAAGGCAACAGCGCCGCGATGACGGAATATGTTCGTCCACCGCGGCGCTGCCCTGTGACTGGGCGCTGAAATCCCCAGCTTGCATGGGTCCGCGACGCGCCGAAAAGGTTCAAGGCGACATCTCCGGAGGAAATCGCGCAAAGGGCTGGACTTTTTGTTCTCATTTTGTTCTAATGAGTTGCTCTGGTAATCCCTTTCTTATGTTCCCTTGGAGGCTACTCATGACCGTCGAGAAACAGCGCGAAGTGATCAGGCTCTGGAACGAGCTGAGAAAGCTCGAGGGCCCGGCCGCAGAGGAGCTTCGCATTCAGATCCTGGAGTGCTTCGCGAAAGAGGGCAAAGCGAAGCGGGCGGCCTGATCTGCGCCAGCGAATGCCGACGACGTCCCCGGCACGCGCGGTCTCCTTCTTGAGCAGCGCTTGAGCGGCGTTAAAGGGGGGCGCGGGGAGGCACGACATGATCCATCCGAGGCCAGCTCTGGCCCGTGTCGTTGGTCGGCCGTAGCCATTCGCCACCGATCACTGAGGAGCGAACGTGCAGGAACGAACACGTGTCGTCAGCGTTCGGCCTGCATGACATGCCCGCGATGCGCCCAGCCGATGACGGCGATCTCCGCCAACAGCTTTCGATGCGAACCCTGCCGCGAGATCGTCATCGCGTTTGCGGTCGTGTCGAAATTCCTGTCGCCGAAGATTGTGCCGACGACCGCTGAAGACGTTGCGTCGCGCGCCTTCATCGATCGTTAGGAATCGCCCAGCGCCGATTTTTTCGACTCCGATTCGTTCTTCGAGAACGAAATGGAGTCGGATGCAGAACAAGTCGCGCCTGTCGGCGACGAAGTGGCGCCGTGCGTCAGAACGAGCCAGCGTGAGGCTTCGCCAGTCTCGTCCACGTCTCTTCGTTAAGGGGTGAGGCGAGGAGAGCGACATGGATGCGTGCTGGTTTCTCGCCGAGATCGCGAAAGTGTTTTGGTACGACCGGCATCCGCGCTTGCGCAGAGGCAAGCCGTCGGTGCCGCAAGTGCCGGCGCCCGCGTCGACGTCTCCGGATGCCAAATCTTCCGACGCCAGATCTTCCAATGCCAAATCTTCCAAGGCCAATTCTTCCAAGGCCAATTCTTCCAAGGCCAGGTCTCCTGATGCAACGTGATGGGATCGCTGCGTGCTCCGCATGTTTTGTTAAGAACTGCTCCGCACCGGTTTCCTGAAGTCCGATTCGTTCTGCGAGAACGAATGGTGTCGAAACTGGAACAAAGCCGGTCGGCGGGCCGCGGACCGCCGCAGCCTCGGCGTCGTGCAACTCGGCATCGTGCAATATGAAGGCGGATCGTCGCGATCGATAGGCGCCGCAAAACACCTAACGATTGTTTGCGCGGAAGCCGATAACCCTATTCGGTTAGGTTAAAAGCCCAATCGCGTTGCGCTTGCCGCGGCTTGCGGTAGGTGTCTGGCAAAGACAAGCAAGAAGCGACTTTGCCAAGAAGCCATTTTGTCATGACACCTTTTTCAGAGCCGTCCTTCTACCAGGGCGACCGGCACACCTATCGCCGCGTCGCCATCGTCGGCACGCTGTTCTGTCTCGCTTTCGTGGTGATCAGCTTTTCGCTGCGACCGCAGATCGAGGACACGCGCATTGCGGTCAAGGCCGACCGGCTGGTGCGGACGGCGAGCCAGGCGCCGCACGCCAATTAGCGCGCTGCACGCCGCTCAGCGCTCGCCGCAGACGTGATCGTCAGCCGGCGTCTGAGGGCTCGCGGTCCCGCGCGAGGCGAGCGCCACGAAGCCGGCATAGCCGGACAGGTTCGGCAAGACTTCGAGCCACGCGGGCATGTCGGCCTCTTCCGATCTGCGCGAAGAAGAATTCAACGTCCGCGCGCAATCCGGGGTTCCTTGCTCCCGCAAAGAAGCTCAAACCGGAGAGGACGGGTCGAGCCGACGCCCGAGGGTCGCAACGGATTCGCTCGACGGCTGCTCTCTCAGGAACTCGGCGATGGCCCGCGCCAGCTCGCGGTCGCTCATCGGCGTCGGCGGCGGGTGCAGGGTGCCGACCCCGAAGCTGCGGACGATCTCGTCGTAATGCCGATCGTCGGATCTGGGAACCATCCTGCGGATACGGGCCAGCAAAGCGGATAAGGGCAAGGCTTCCTCCTCCTCGATATTCCGCCCCGCTGGCAGCCGTCGGTTTCTGCTGCCACGCGTTCCCGTGAAACTGAAAACCCCGCCAGCATCGCGGAGATGCTGACGGGGTCTTCGTGCTGTTGCCTCAACCCGGATGGCGGAGGCTCCCGCACTTGGAAAGTCAATCTGCGCGGAGCGACTTCGTTCCGCAGGCCGCGAACTTTTTTCCAGGGGCCGGTTCCGCACCATGCGCGCAACCATCGCAGGTGCTCGTCGTTATCTCCAGGAGACGCGAAGGAGGAGAGCATGAAGAAGACACTGGCAGTTCTGGCCACCGTCGCAGCCGTCGGCGTGACCGCGGTTGCGGCCCCTGCGCCTGCCGAGGCACGCGGACGCGGCATCGGTCCGGGTCTCGCATTCGGCCTCGCCGCCGGCGCGATCACCGCGGGCGCGGTCGCAGCATCGCATCCTTATGGCTACGGTCCCGGCTACGGCTATTATGACGGCCCCGGCTACTATTACGGGCCCGGCCCCTACGCCTATTACGGCGGCGGACCGTACTACCGGCACCATCACCACTGGCGCCATTGGTGACGACCAGCAAGCGAAAAGCCCGGAGCGATGCTCCGGGCTTTTTTCATGCGCGTTGATCAGAGGTGTCTTACGGCCAAAGCGAGGGCCGTTCGACCTTGCGGGCGTTCTCGAGCGTCGACACGAAATACTCTTCGCGCTCGCGCTTGAATTTCTCCTGCGTGGCACGGAAGGCGGCGACACGGGCGGCGATCTCGTCGCGCTCACGGGCTTTGCGTTCTTCGTCTTCTGTCATGGCCATCCCCTCGGGTTTACTTAACTACCTCAAGCACTGCCGCCGCATCATCTTGAGTCGCATTCGCACATCCATTGGTGCTCCTGAATGGGGCGTCAATGGGGAGGAGGCATTGCAGGATTGTGATATGCGAAGGTCGGAAAAAATTGCCGAGCGCAACGCGTTAGCGCTTGATAACAGCGTCAACAATCTTGCCGCTTGCGCATGTTGCTGTCAGGCAAAACGAATCGGGAGACCGCAAATTGATTGCATCGGATCTGCAGAGCGGGGTCGAACGGCTCGGTGAGATGATCGCCGAGGCCAAGGTCATCGTGCCGTTCACCGGCGCCGGCATCTCGACCGAATGCGGTATTCCCGACTTCCGCTCGCCCGGCGGAATTTGGACACGCAACCGTCCGATCGAGTTCGGCGAATTCGTCGCGCACCAGGAGGCGCGCGACGAATCCTGGCGTCGCCGCTTTGCGATGGAGGAGGTGTTTGCGGCGGCAAAGCCCGGTCGCGGCCATCGCGCGCTGGCCTCGCTCTATCGTGCCGGCAAGGTTCCCGCCGTCATCACCCAGAACATCGACAATCTGCACCAGGCCTCCGGCTTCGCCGGCGAGCACGTGATTGAACTTCACGGCAATACCACTTATGCGCGCTGCATCGGTTGTGGGCAGGTCTATCCGCTCGATTGGGTGAAGCGTCGCTTCGACGAAGAGGGCGCCGCGCCCAACTGCACGGCCTGCGACGAGCCGGTGAAGACCGCCACGGTCTCCTTTGGACAGATGATGCCTGACGAGGAAATGCAGCGTGCGACCGCGCTGTCGCGGGCCTGCGACCTCTTCATCGCGATCGGTTCCTCGCTCGTGGTCTGGCCGGCGGCGGGCTTTCCGATGATGGCGAAGGACGCGGGCGCGCGTCTGGTGATCATCAATCGCGAGCCGACCGAACAGGACGACATCGCCGACCTTGTCATCCATCACGACATCGGCGAAGCGCTCGGCCCCTTTGTCGGCAATTGAGGCATCAATTTGATTCGCGGCTGTGCAAGCTGTTCATAGGTTCCGGCGAATCTCTTTTTTGTCTATGCCTCGCAACCGGGAGTGTTATCTTTTGAGTCGAAAGATTCGCGTCGCGTCCAATTGAGAACATTCTCTTAAGACGCGTGATTCGAGCGCCGCCGATGTGGCGGGTTGCATGGCAGTGTGGGGTCCGGGGTTATGGGGTCGTCGGACGGATTTGAGTCCAAAAAGCTCGGGGTTCCCGGGCAGGGGGTATCGTCCGGGCGGATCACGCCGGGCGAACACGGCGGTGCCGGTCGCGAGAGCGGACTCAGTCCTTTCAGCGGGCTCGGCGAGGCAAGCGCCAATCTCGTCGAAGTCCACGGCGTCATCAAGTGGTTCGACGCCTCCAAAGGCTACGGCTTCATCGTGCCCGACAACGGCTGGCCGGACGTGCTCCTGCACGTTACCGTGCTTAGGCGCGATGGCTTCCAGACCGCCTATGAAGGCGCCCGCATCGTCGTCGAGTGCATCCAGCGCGCCAAGGGATACCAGGCGTTCCGCGTGGTCTCGATGGACGAGTCGACCGCGATCCATCCGGCGCAGATGCTGCCGCCGCGCACCCATGTCACGGTCACCCCGACCAGCGGGCTGGAACGAGCCCAGGTCAAATGGTTCAACCGGCTGCGCGGCTTCGGCTTCCTGACCTGTGGCGAGGGGACGCCCGACATTTTCGTGCACATGGAGACGCTGCGCCGCTTCGGCATGACCGAGCTCAGGCCCGGCCAGTATGTCCTGGTCCGCTTCGGGCCCGGCTCCAAGGGCATGATGGCGGCCGAGATCCATCCCGAGACCGGATCGCCGGGATTGCAGTCGCACTAAGTGCGAAGAGACGCCGCGCGTCCCGACGACGCTCGAGTTACCAATTCCCGCAATCGTGAGCAGAGGCGCGTCGGCAGGCCGGCGCGCCTATGGCTTTTCCGGCGATCGCCGCGTAAGGACTGGTTCCTGTCCCACGCCTCGAGTGTTCCGCCATGAATCCTGATCGAAAGGCTGTCTGGTCCGCTCTGAAGGGTTGGCTTGCCGCCGTCCTCGTCATCGCCGGTCTTGCCGTCGGCGGCATGCCGGCCCGCGGCGCCAGCTTCCAGCCGCTGGAGATCGTCACCAAGAACGGCGTGCAAGTGTTCTCGGTCGAAATGGCGACGACCGAGGAGGAGAAGCAGACCGGCCTGATGTACCGCAAGGAGCTCGCGGACGGCAAAGGCATGCTGTTCGACTTCAGCCCCGAGCAGGAGGTGTCGATGTGGATGAAGAACACCTACGTCTCGCTCGACATGATCTTCATCGGCGCCAATGGTCGCATCCTGCGCATCGCCGAGAACACCGAGCCGATGTCGACCAAGATCATCTCGTCCCGGGGGCCCGCCCGGGCCGTGCTGGAGGTGGTGGCGGGAACGGCACAGAAATACGGCATCCGCCCCGGCGACCGCGTCGGCCACCCGCTGTTCGGCAGCAAATAGGGGCGCCTTCCGGAGGCGTTGCCAGCCTTGCTGGCGCCTTTGGAAGCGTGTATCGACGGGGCTCGCCGGACATTCGGGGTATAGCGCAGCCTGGTAGCGCGGCAGTTTTGGGTACTGCAGGTCGTTGGTTCGAATCCAGCTGCCCCGACCAGTCCCGGCGATGAATCCCTTTCATTCTCCTCGTGATTTCGACCTGTCCGGTATTCCGGGCGAGGGCGCAGATTCCTGCGCCTGCTTGGCCCGCCTGCCGCGTTGAAGGAGAGGGCGCACAACCGGCGCTGCGCCCGATATTTCCTTCAGGCGAGGTCTTCATGTCGATCAGTCCGATTGCTTCAGCCAGTGCGACCGCGACGGCGTCCCCGTCGGCCGCCACGACGTCGGCATCCCCGACGTCGGCAGCTTCATCGACGTCAGCGGCGTCGGCGACATCGGAGACGTCGTCCTCGCAATCGGCGGGTGGCAGCGCCGGATCGGGCGGCAGCGGCGCGGCCAAGACCATCGTCAGCGAGGTCTCCATCACCATCGACGGTGTCACCACCACGACGATTACCTATTCCGACGGCACCACCGAGGTGCAGACCTCGGCGAGCGCGCAAGGCAACCAGGGCGGTCAGGCGGGACAGACCTACGACGCGCAAGGCGTGCTTCAAGCCAATGGCCAGGCAGCGTCCAGCGCCGGGGTCTGAGCGAAGCCGGTCAGAATGACCGAAGCGTCATCGAACCTTTGGCTGTCGCCGTAGACATATGTGTGTTGGGGATTTCAGCGCCCAATGTCTAAACGGACGCCGCCAAGCGATGATATTCCGCTTGCGCGGCGTTGCGCTTTTCCGGCGTCATTTCGGGAAAGATCCGGCCAATCAGGCCGACGCGTGCCAGCCCGCCGGAAACGGGACGAACGGCCAGACCAAATGGTTGTCGTTCGCGGCTTTCGGCCGCTCTTGCGCCGGCGTCCTTGCGACCGGCGCAGGCGGCGTCGATCGCAGCGCCAGGCGCAGACGTGCACATTCCAAATTCATTGTAGTCGCCCCGACGAGTCTTCTCGAAAATTCAATCGCAAAATTAGGCGTCAGCTCAATCAATAATCCCGCCCCCAAGCTGGCGCGGCCGCTCTCAAATCGTGCCTACACTCTAGAATGGATCGGCACCGGCTTTCAACCGCTCCGCGGACGTTGGCCACGGGAAGTAAGGTTGACCGGTTAGGTTAAGGACGAGCGGTCGTTGCGGCCGCTCCGGCGATCGGTATCAGATTGATCCCGGCTCCCGACGGGGCCTGCAATCCGTGCTCGCACGAGATCGCAATTCATCGCGGCCTCCGCGCCAATTGAGTTCTGCGCAAGTGAGTTCTGCGTCAGTGAGTTCTACGCCATGTCCATCGATCGCAATCTCCGAACCGCCGGTCCGCAATCGACCTGGAGCGAGGTCTGGCACCTCTGGACCGTGATCGTGCCGCGCCGCTCGATCAACGGTCGGCTCGTGTACGGCAAGGTCTGGCGCCGCCACGACGGCCGCGACTGGATCTACAAGAAGTTCACCGAGTTCGACGGCGAGGAAGCGGCTTGAAGCGCGATGATCGGGGCGTGCCCCATCATCGCGCCTGGGTCTTTGCCGACGCCGCGGCCTACCCCGGTGCCTGCACGCGCGGCAGCGGCAGTTTGAAGTGACGTTTCGCGTAGGCGATGATTTCGGCGTCGGAAGGATGATCGGCCGCCTCCACCGCGGCAATCCGCTTGGCGATGTCGGGGGCGTGCGCACGAAGGTGGCTGGCCAGCTCCGTCTTCGCGCTCGCCGGACCGATGATGAGGATCTCACCGGCATCGGCGAGGGCTTTGCTCACCTCGGTGTAGAACGCCTTGTCGGGGGCGGCATGGCCGCTGCCGACCACGTTGGCCTTGTGATGAAGGTGACGCGTTGCCAGTTGCGGATGCAACGTGACTTCGTCGGAGCCGCTCAGGCCGAGATGGAAGATTTTGGCCTGCGAATGGTCGATCCATACTACGGCGTGAAAATGAGAGGGCATGTGCTTGGGCCTTGTCCGAGGGGAGGCCGCCGACATCTGTGAGGCGGCGCGTGTCGTGACGACACATTAGGCCGGCCTGCGCCACGCCTGGTTGACGCAAGTCAATCGATTATCGCCCGAGCCGCCAAGGCGATTGCCCGGCGCGCTCCGAATGTCGGTCTTTCCCGGCTCAGGCAGCCTTCGCCGCACTGGCCGCAGGCTTGGGCGGCGGGGGCTTCAGCGGCTTGTCCTGCTTCTTCGACCACGAGATGTAATAGGCCACCGTCGTCATGATCGCGATGCCGGCGATGCTGACGAAGATCTGCGCGAACAGCGACCCCGAGCTCATCGACAGCTCGAAATGGCCGACGAAGGACAGGAACACGCCGACGCAGAACACGGCGAGCGATTGCTGGCCGCAGACGATCAGGGGATCGAACACCTTCCATTCGAGCCCCGGCCATTCCTTCGGCACGAAGCGGATCACCAGGATCACGATCACGACGAAGTGGATGAAGCGATAGGGCGCAAGGTTGGTCTTGTCGTTCGGGTTGAAGGCCGAGAACAGCCACTCCGGGAACATGCCGCCGAAGGCGGGGAAGCGGCCGGCCATGGTCATGACCAGCGCGAACAGGAGATAGCCGAGACAGAGATAGAGCGTGATCGGCGCGTTGATCAGCGTCATCGATCGCCGCGCCCCGCCCATCGCGCACCAGGCGCCGAACACGAACAGCACCTGCCAGCAATACGGGTTGAAGTACCACTGGCCGGCCGGATAGGCGTTCAGATTCCAGCCGAAGTGACGCGCCGCCAGCCACAGCACGATCGCCAGCACCATGGTCAGATCGGGCTTGCGCAGCATGAACCACAGCACCGGCGGAAACAGGCCCATCAGCACGATGTAGAGCGGCAGCACGTCGAGATTGAGCGGCTTGAAGCGCAGGAACAAGCCCTGGCGCAGCGTCTCGGTGGCGTTGTCGACGAGGCCCGCGACGTTGAACTCGTTGATCATCTCGCTATCGCCGAAGCGCAGCGCCAGATAGCTGATCGAGGCGATGTAGATCACGAAAAGGATGATGTGGGCGACGTAGAGCTGCCAGACCCGCTTGGTCAGCCGGGTGGCGCCGACGATGAAGCCGCGGTCCAGCATCATGCGCGCATAGACGAACGAGGCGGTGTAGCCGGAGATGAAGACGAACAAATCGGCGGCGTCGGAAAAGCCGTAATTGCGCGTCGTGATCCAGTTCACGACGTTGTCGGGGATGTGGTCGAGGAAGATCGCCCAGTTCGCGACGCCGCGAAACAAATCGAGCCGGAGGTCACGGCCTTTTTCGGGGAGCGTGGCGTTGATGTTCAGGAAGGCCATGCGAGGGGAGCTCTCGGAAGGGGCGGACACACTGAGGTCGGGGAGGCCGTGCCACCGGGCGGGATCCCGGCGCAGAAGGCGGGTACGCAATTGTCACCGTGCAGCATAATGACTATACCGTCGCAGAGGCTACGGGGGCCGGAATCACCAATCAGTTCCCAACCGGTGTCTCTATACTATCCCCGAGGTTTGCACCAACTGCCACCCTGACGCATCGAAATCGAACGAAAAGACGAAAAACGAGGCCCGGCCCCCATGACCGCACGCATTTTCAAGCCCGCAAAGAACGCGATGCAATCCGGCCGGTCCAAGACGAAGGAATGGCAGCTGGACTACGAGCCGGAGCAGCCGCGTTCGGTCGAGCCGCTGATGGGCTGGACCTCGTCGGGGGACATGAAGCAGCAGATCACGCTGCGCTTCCACAGCAAGGAGGAGGCGGTCGCCTATTGCGAGCGCAAGGGCATCGCCTACCAGGTCATAGAGCCCCAGGATTCGATCCGCCGCCCGGTCGCCTATGCCGACAATTTCTCGTTCCGCCGCGGCGAGCCCTGGACGCATTGAGGCCTTACCGAACCGTCCCTGACCGGTCGCGCCGCCAAGCGAAGACACGTATCCGCCCCGGGCTGGAAGGCAGCCAGAAGCCAATCTCACCCGTCTTGAAGGGGGCATGAGGCTCGCGCTCGAGCATTTTCGGTTCTGATTGAATCAGAACCGAAGCTCTAGATTCTTGTTTTGACGCGTTTTCTTCACGCGAACCGGTGTCCACTT
>NZ_LFJB01000047.1:0-97580 GCF_006658625.1 Bradyrhizobium sp. UNPF46 | reverse complement strand
AGCGTCTCGCAGACCGCGGAGGCGACCAAGGAGGTCACCACCAATATCGGCGGCGTCTCGACCGCTGCCAACGAGACCGGCAACGCCGCCGGCATGGTGCTCGCCGCAGCCAGCAACCTCTCCAAGCAGGCCGAGCAGCTCTCCGGTGAAGTCGGGACCTTCCTGGCAGGCGTGCGCGCGGCTTAGGCGGCACACAACACTGCAGACGATCGTCGTCATGCCCGGGCCTGTCCCGGGCATTCACGTTCTTGTTGCCCTGTGGTGAGGCGTGGATGGCCGGGACAAGCCGGCCATGACGACGGAGATAGCCGTCCCGCTACTGCCGCCGCGTCAGGCTACATCCGCTCGAGAGCTGGCGGGTCGAGCCCGACGACCCGTCGTTGGACTGCGACGGGAATTCCTCGAACGGCGTGTTCTGCTTGCCGGTGTTGAACTCGAAGATCTTGCGGAACACGCCCGGCACCATGGCCGAGACCGGATTGACGCGCATCACGGGCGCGGCCGGCGTGCCGACGACCTCGTAGGTCACGCCGATCAGTCCCTCTTTGTCGCCAGCCCCCAGGAACAATCCGAGCACCGGAATCTGCCCGAACATGTTGTTCAACCCGTACATCGGCACGAAGGTGCCGCTCATGCACACCTGGTTGCCGGGATAGTCGATCGAGCCTTCGATGGTGGCGCCGATCATCGGGCCCTTGACCACGCCGTCGCGGATCGTCAGTGCGCCGTTCTGGCGGATGAACTCGGCACGCAATGCACTGAACGAGACGCCGTTGCCGGTACCGTTGGGCGCGCCTGCGGCGACGCGTTCGAGCTGCGCTTCGCCCTTCACGGTGAAGTCGCGGACGTTGATCAAGCCCTCGCGCGAGGTGTTCGGCTCTGACGTCGGCGGCTCCATGGCCACCACCATCTGGCCGCCGACCGCCTTGGTGTAGGTGTCGGTGAAGCGCAGCAGAGCACCGGCATCGTTGGTCTGGAGATAGATCACCTCGCGGTTGCCCTGCGCACGTCCGCCGCGCAGATCGGCGGCCACCGGGGTGTCCTTGCCGATCCTGCCGTTCAACGCGAAGGCCTTGATGGCGCCGTTGCGTTTCGACATTTTGGCGTCGATGCTGCGCATCGCCTCGCCGTTGAAGCCCATGACGGCGCCGAGCTTCACGTCGATGTCGAAATCGACGTTCTTCAGCTTGCTTTTGGCATCGTCCTTGGAATTGCCTGAGATCGCCGATTTCAGGAAGCCGCGGCCGTCGAACACGTCACCGCGCATCGTGCCCTTGACGACGCCGTCCTGGCTGCGTTCCACCTTGAGTGACGCCTTGTCGCCGTCAGACGGCGAATAGACCGGGAAGTTCGCGTTCATGAGGTCGCCGTTCGCATCGACCTCGAGCGAGCCCTTGATCGAGGCGCCGCCGCCTTCGATGACGATGTCCTCCAGCCGCGTCGATTGCGCCGTCGGCACCACCTTGAAGCTGGCCTTGCCCGACTTGCCCGGCAGCTTGACCCATCCCGGCAGGATATTGTCGAGCTTGACCGAGGTCAGGTCGGCCTCCACGCCGAGCTTCGTGGTCTGCTCGGGACCGCCGGCGATCTTGCCCGACAGCTTGATCGGCAACGATCCGCTGACGGCCGGGCTGAGATCAAATCCGAGGCGCGCGCGGCTGGCATCGTCCAGCGTCGCCTGCAGCCTCACGTCCGCGTCGCCCTCGGCCGGCTTGCGGTAGTCGAGCGAGGCCGCCTGCCCGTTGATCTTGACGTCGCCCTTGACCTGATAGCCCTGGTTGTTCGCGACGATCTTGAGGTTGTTGGCCTCCAGCTTCTGATTCATCACCAGCTTGTCGGCGGCAAAGCCATTGAGGTCGGCGGTGACGGCGTAGGTCGTGTCGGCCTTGGTCAGCTCGCCCTTGACCGGCAAGCCGAGCTGAATGTTCGCCGTGAACGTTCCCTTGCTGGTGTTGGGATCGACGACGGTCGACGACAGATCGCTCAGCCGATCATTGGCCAGCATTTCGGCCGCCGCGGGCACCGGACCCTCGACGCGGAATCTGGTTCGCGAGGGCGAGGGCTTCGGCGCCATGTCGGGCACCTCGAAGACGAAATCGGAGATCGTCACCTTGCGGCCGGCAGGCGTATCGGCAATGCCCTGGCCGATCGTCACGGTCGCGGTGCGGCCGGTCACGCGCGCCTTCAAATCGGCATCGTGCACGACAGGCATGCCGTCCACGGGACGGACCGCGACGCCGCTCGCCACGATGTTGACCGACAGGCCGTCGTCCGGAATGGGCGGGCCCTTGCGCGGCAGGTTCTTGGTCGGCGAATTGACGCCGATCTCGATGCGCTGGAGCGTGCCGCGCTCGATCCGCTCGATCACCCATTCGCGCAGCTCGGGCACCACCAGCGTCGGCCACATCCGCTTCAGCGCGGAGGCCGACATCGGCGTTCCCGCAAAGCCCAGCGTCAGCCGCGGCTCGCCCGAATAGTCGATGGCCCCCGTGCCGGCGACGCCGATCTCGCCATTGCTGATATCGGCCTGCGTCAGCAGAAAGCGCTTGTGATCGGTGTCGAAACGAAAGCCGATCGCAATGCGGTTGAAGACGAGCGGCGGCTCGTTGTCGATGCCGCCGAGCAGGATCGAGCCGCCGCTGAAGCCGAGCTGCCAGTCATTGACCGTGCCGTTGGGCGGCTCGAGATGGGCCAGGAGCGTCAGGCGGTTCGCGCCCGACAGAATCTTGAACGGCGCGACCAGCACCCGCCGATTGGCGTCCCACTCGACGTTGATCTCGGCCTGGTCGATCGCCATCGGATAATCGGGCGTGTCGGTGTCGATGATATGGCCCGCGCCGACGGTGATCTTGCCGCGGAAGAATGTGGGCACGCCATCGCGGCCGAGCTCGCCCTTGAGCTCGCCGGTCAGCGGCAGATCGGCCGTGTAGGTGAGGTCCTTGACGCGCAGCGCCAGGAGGATGTTGGAGGTTGAGACCTTGTCGGCCTTGATATCGACCGAGCGCACGCCGTTCTCGGCCGGCCCGATCGTGGCCCGCAGCAGCCACGGGCGCGCGCCCTCCTCGCCGAGGCTCAGCGTGACGCCGCCGCGGCTCGGCCGGCGCAGGCTGAGGCTGATGTTCTCGAACGACCATTTGCTGCCGCGCTGCTGATCGTCGACGATCAGATTGCCGTTCTTCAGGCCGATCTCGTTGAGGTTCTGGCCGTCGAGGCCGGTCATGCTCAGGCTGTCGAGCCAGTCGAGGCCCTGCAGGATGCCGCTCTGCGCGGTCGCCTGAGGCGCGGCCTGAGATGGATCCTGGGTCGCGGGCGCCGTCGCGAATGGCGGCGGCGGGACGCCATTGCGCGGGAAGGTCGGCGGCAGGCCCGCCTCCTTCTTCGAGGCCACGCCGGTGGCCAGCGGCTTTGCGGTGTCGCCGGCGGATACGGTCACGGTGCCGTCGGGCGCGATGCGGATCGCGAGCTCGGCATCGACGAGATTGAGGCTCTCGGCGCGCAGGTGCCCCATCAGCAGGCCCGCCCCCGACAGCTTCACCTCTGCCTTTGGCGCGCTGGCGACCACGGCGTGATCGCGGTCGCGGACGATGATGTCACGGATGCGGACGGCGATGCGGATCCGGCCGGCGCGCTCGATCTGAGTGCCTCCGATCTCGACCGTGTTGCCGTGACCGATATTGTCCTCGATCGCGGCCGCGAGCCATGGCGTTGCGATGTCGAGATTGATCGGACCGGCTCCGAGCCGCCACCACAGCGCGCCGAAGCACCCGACGAAGACGACGGCGAGAGTCCCGACGACAAGGACGACACGCTTCAACCAGCGGTCGGCGACCAGCCAGCGGCGCAACGCGCCAAACCCGTCACCGAAGCGGTGAAAACCCGAATTGGAACGCGACAACAGCCGGCGCGCGCGATGCCCCGCGGCCGCCTCCTGATCCGGATCCCAATCGGCGTCGTCCCATTCCTGCGGCTGTTGCTGACCGCCGTGCCGATCGAAGTCCCGATTGTAATCCTGGGGCGACTTATTCCTTGCCATTGCCTCTCGATACAGGCGCCCGTCGTTGTATTGAGCGCCGCCGGGACCGCAACCGTCCACGGGAAGCGAAGCTCCCTGCGCCGGCACTGCCGCCATACCTCTAATATTCCTGCTGTTCGTCATCTCGCCCCGGGAGCGAGTTCAACGAGCAGTGGGGTGGTGCGTGGAATTCCTTGTAACCATACTCCGGCGTCGTCAGACTTGCCCAGCCGAGGGCGCGAGTCCGGCACACCGGACGAGAGCTGCAATACCGCTTCGGTTGACCCGCCGAAAGCGACGAAAGGAAGGCGTATGTCCAAGAAATCCCGAAAGAAATCGTCCAAGGCGCCCTCCGGCAGTCCGACGGCTAAAAAGAAGGCCGCGAAAACGCGGGCATCCAGTCAAACAACGTCCGCCAAAACGCAGCGGACAGCGGCCAGCAAATCAGTCGCGACCATAGCAAAAGCAGGATCACATAAGGCCGCGCCGAAACAGTTAAATTCTCCCAAATTGGCGTCCTCGCCCGCCGGCGCGAAGTCCGGCCTGGCCGAGGGCGACAAGGCGCCCGCCTTCCGTCTGCCCCGCGACGGCGGCGAAGTGGTCACGTTGGGGGATTATGCCGGCCAAAAGCTCGTCCTGTTCTTCTATCCCCGCGCCGACACGCCCGGCTGCACCCGGGAGGCGATCGACTTCACCCGCCTCGCCGGCGCCTTCTCGGCCGCCGGCACCGCCGTCCTCGGGATTTCCGCTGATCCGTTAAAGGCCCAGGAGAAGTTCCGCGACAAACACAGTCTCGGTGTCCCCCTGATCTCGGATGAGCAGCATCAGATGCTGGAAGCGTATGGCGCCTGGGGCGAAAAGTCCATGTACGGCAAGCGCTTCCTTGGGATTCTTCGCACCACGATACTGGTCGGCGCCGACGGTAAAGTGGCCAGGATCTGGCGCAATGTCCGGGTCGACGGTCATGCCGATGCGGTGCTGGAAGCGGCAAGAAGTCTTTAACCAGACCTTTAAATTCGCGCGTTCCCGTTTCCGGAAAATTAACCATGACCGGCCCAGATTGCTGCGGCAATTAGGGCCGTACGGACTCATCCGACCGGCGCGGGAGTGCCGATGTCGAAAAGTTCTGCCCAATATTCGCAGTACCCCCAACATCATGCTCACGACCACGGCCGGCCCCTGCAGAGGCGTCCCGCCGTTGCGGCGGCCGTCGCCATCCCCCTTCCCGCCACCGACGATGCCTACACCATCGTCCATGCCGGCAAGCAGGTCCGCTTCGGGCCCGTGGTATTCTGGATCGTTGTCGGGACGGTGGTCTTGCTCGGTCTCTGGTCGGCGGCGACTGCCACCTATTTTGCGTTCCGTGACGACGTTCTGACCCGGCTGATCGCCCGCCAGGCCGAGATGCAATACGCCTATGAGGACCGCATCGCCGAGCTGCGCGCCAAGGTCGACCGCACCACCAGCCGCCAGCTGCTCGACCAGGAACAGTTCGACCAGAAGCTCGACCAGATCATGAAGCGCCAGACGGCGCTGGAGTCCCGGGCGACGGCGCTTGGAGCCATGCCTGATGTGACCGGCTCGATTCCGCGCGCGACGCCTCAACGCGGCGATTCGAGTCAGAGCACGCCAAAACCCTCGCCGATCAGCGACACCGTGATCTTCGTCGCGCCGCCGGACCGTGAGGCGCGGCTCGAATCGCGCGCGCCGACCGTGGCGGCTCCCCAAGCCAATCAGTTCGCCAAGAACCAGGGTTTTGACAACGTCCTGGTCCGGCTCACGACCTCGCTCGATCAGGTCGAGCGTCGCCAGATGGCGGCGCTCAGCGCCGTCGAGGAAGGCATGGATTCGCGCATGCGCCGGATGCGCGGCGTGGTCAGCGATCTCGGCCTCAATCTCGCCAGTCTCGAAGCCGCCGTGCCGCGCAGCGCAATGGGCGGACCGTTCGTTCCCGTCAAGCTGACCGCCAACGCCGGTCCGTTCGAGAAGCAGCTCAATCGCATCAACGTCACCCGCGCCGAGATGGATCGTCTCAACCGCACGCTGGCGCTGGTGCCCTACCGCAAGCCCGTCATCGGCGAGGTCGAGTTCACCTCCGGCTTCGGCGTACGCAGCGATCCTTTCCTCGGACGGCCTGCGATGCATACCGGGCTCGACTTTCGGGCCGCGACCGGCGATCCGGTTCGCGTCACCGCCAACGGCAAGGTGGTTTCCGCCGGCTGGTCCGGCGGTTACGGCCGCATGGTCGAGGTCGACCACGGCAACGGGCTTTCGACCCGCTACGGCCACCTCTCTGAAATCAACGTCAAGGTCGGCGAGATCGTGAAGATCGGCCAGGTCGTCGGTCTGGTCGGCTCGACCGGTCGCTCCACCGGTCCGCACCTGCATTACGAAACCCGGATCGAGGGCGAAGCGGTCGATCCGCAGAAATTCCTGCGCGCCGGCGTACGTCTCAGCGCGGGCTGAATCCCGCGCTCCTCCGTTCTGGCCGCGCCGCGATCAACGGCGGCCGCCACCCATCCCGCCCCCGGGGCCACCGAAGCCGCCGCCCATTCCGCCACCCGGGCCCATAGGTCCGCCGGGCGATCCCATTCCGCCGGGGGTCGACGGACCACCAGGTCCTGTCGGCGCAGAGCCGGGCGTTGCGCCGGAAGGCGATCCCGCCGCAGGTGCGCCCGGTGCGCCGGGCTGACCACCACCCGGATTGGGCGTGCTCCGATTCGGATGCAGGATCGAGCCACCGGACGACCGGTTGGGATTGCCGCCGCCGGACGGAGGCGCTCCGGGGCCTTGACCGATGACCTGAGCCGCATCCACCTGGAAGCCGCGGGAACGGTCGAACGCGCCGTTCACCACCATACGCGCTTCGCCGGCCGCCGGCCCAAACCGCGAGCCGTCACGGGCCACGAAGCCTGAGCCGAGCTGGAGGTTCGCGCCCGCGCGCTGCACATAAGCCTCGACCGAAAGACGGCTGGCGCCGACCAGATCCGAGAAATCGTCGATCCGCGTGCGCGTCGCCTGCATCGCGCCCTGGCTCGAGCTGCCTTCGACCAGGACACGCTGGCCGACCAGCAACGGATCGACGCCGTTCAGCCTGAGCCCGCCAATTCGAAGGCCGTCGGGCCCGCGCTCGACCAGGCCGGCCACACGCTCGGTCGCCGCGCGTCGCGGTTCGACCAGGCTTGCAACGATGACGCCGTCGGTCCGGCGTAGACCATAGACGGCGACTTGCGTGCCCGGGCGGAGCTTGCTCGCTCTGTCGTCCGCGACGATTTTCTGGCCGAGCACCGTCAGTTCGCTGCCCTTCACGGTCTCGATCGGCCCGGCGACTTCGCTCGCGATCGCGATATTGCGCGTGACGAGTGTGCCATCGGCCTGGCGGACCGCGACCACGCGTGCAAGCTGCCCGATGCGCAGCGCCTTGGGGCTCGCCGCCTCGCCGTCGATCCGGACCGGCACGTCGCTGGCATAAGTGATCCGCTCGCCGTTGACGTAGATGCTGCCGAAGCGCTGGATGACGCCGACGATACCGGTGCCACCGATGCCGTGATCGTCACCGCGCGTGATGCCGGTGCCGCCGATGCCCTGATCGGTGCCACGCTTGACCTGCGCACGGGCGATGACCGTGCCGGCGAGCCAGAATCCTGTCAGCAGCAGACGGCGCGAGATCAGCGGCGGCCGACTCATGAACTGCCCTCTTTGCCGTTTTCCTTGCGGCCTTCCTTACCGTTTTCCTTGGCCTCGCCCTCCTCGTCGGCATCCTCGCTGTAGATGTAGATGCCGAAATTCCAGCGGGCGTCGCCGCCCTTGTCCTTGGCAAGCGCGCGGTTGGCCTCGCGGTTGGCGGTCTTCAGCGCGTCCATGGCGAGCTCGCGCGAGCGCGCCTCGAGCTTCCGCGCCAGCTTCGGCGAGATGTTGTTGTAGTGCACCGCGCGCTCGAGGAAGCGCGGACCGTCCGAGACGTTCTGCGCGGCGGCCGCGATGTGATCGTGCAGATTGCGGCCGAGATAGTGCCATTTGCTGTCGTCCTCACCGCTCGGGACGAAGGCCGCCTCGACCAGCTCGATCTCGTCATTTTCGTTGATGATGACGAGCTTGCGATCGATCCACTCGTCGAGCACCGCGCGCGGGCGCACGTCCTTGGTGACGGAAGCGACAAGCTGCTCGAACGACGGCGCATCGTCCTCCGCCGTGCGCGGCAGCGGCAGCGGCTCGCCCTTCGAATCGGTGAACTCGGGCGCGGCGAGCCAGCGCGCGATCACCGCGCTGGTCAGCGATACCGCCGCCGGCGCTTCATGCACGGGCGCGCCCGCGCCGCGCAGACGCGCCACCTCCTTGCGATGGATGCCGGTGAGCAGGCTGACGCGGCTGTCGGTCTGCTCCTTTCCCTCCAGCGCGAAATCGTGCTCGGCGACGTTGACGAAAAGCTCGCGAAGCAATTGTGCCAGCGCCGGAAAGGTCATGCCGCTGCGGATGCAGAGCCGCACGAGCGGGCGCAGCAGCCGCGCCAGCGGCGCGTGCAGCTTGGCGGCGGCATTCGGCTGTGGCGCCGCTGCTTTGGACCCGGGCTTGGCATTCATGTCTGAATTGTACCAATGCCTTATGTGGGACACAATCCCACATTTTTCCATCCACCGATTGACGTGGTAAATTTTCCCACATATACGAACCATCACTGAGGGGCGCGATGTAAAGGGACACACACCCATGGCTGACCGCTTGGTCCGCATTTCCAGCTCGCTGCATGCCGTGCCGGCTCCTGACCGGGGGCGCGGCGCGATCGAACCGATGCTGCCGGCGCTGCTGCGCGGCGTGATCTTCATCTCGGTGCTGGCCGCGCCGTTCGTCGCAGCGCTTCTGGCAGGCTGACCGCCATCATGCATCACACCAGCGACAACTCGCGCCGCCCATCGGTGCTGCACATCTTCAAGATCTATTATCCCGACCTTTTCGGCGGCACGCTCACGGTGATCCGCGACATCTGCGCCAGCCTGAAGGACGCCTTCGCCCCCGCCGTGCTGGTCTGCTCGCAATCGGCCGCGAAGCGCCAGATCGTCGTCAACGACGTGCCGGTCGAGCGCGTCCGCTCGTTCGGCAATCTGCTGTCGCTGCCCGCCGCTCCCACCTATCCCTGGCGTCTCTGGCGGAAGATCGCCGAGCACGACCTCCTCGCGCTCCACGCGCCCTTCCCGCTCGCCGACCTCGTTTTCGCATTCGGCTTCGGCCGCAAGCGACCGCTCGTGGTGCATTGGCACGCCGACATCGTCAGCCATGCCGGCCTGCGCTGGCTCATCGAGCCCTTGATGCGGCGAACCTTGCAGCGCGCCAAGGCGATCATCGTCTCGGACCACGTGCTGGTCGACAACACGCCGCTATTGCGCGAATTCGAGGACAAATGCCACGTCGTGCCATTCGGCATCGACACTTCGGGCTACGACTGGCCGAAGATCGAGCCGCACCACGTCAACGACCGCGGCCGGCTGGTGCTCGCCTGCGGCCGGCTCGTCCCCTACAAGGGATTCGACGTGCTGATCCGCGCCGCGGCCGCGCACAGTTTCGAGGTCTGGATCATCGGCGAGGGCGCCGAGCGACCGCGGCTGACGCAGCTGATCGAGGAGCTCGGGCTTACAGAGCGCGTCCGTCTGCTCGGCTCGGTCAACGATTGCGAGCGCATCAAGCTGATGTGTCTTGCCGACGTCTTCGTGCTGCCCTCGATCACCAACGCCGAGACCTTCGGCCTCGCGCAGCTGGAGGCCATGGCGGCGGGCCGCCCGGTCGTGAACACGGCGCTCGATACGGCGGTGCCGCGGGTCGCCCGCCACGGCATGGAGGCGATCACCGTACCGCCCGGCGATGCGGAGAAGCTCGGTGAAGCCATCGACAGCCTGATCCGCGATTCCGAACGCCGCCGCCACATGGGACTTGCGGCGCGGACCCGCGCCCTCTCCCGCTATTCGGCCACCGCCTTCAGGCAGGGCATGGAGACCGTCTACCGCGACGCCGTTGCGGCGCCCAGCGAACAGCGATCGATGAACGTCGAGCCACCGCCAGCGACCGCATGGTTCGACAGCATCCGGATCGCGGCGACGCTGGCCTGGTCGGACATGCGCCACCGCTACGTGCGCTCACTGCTCGGCCCGTTCTGGATGTCGCTCCAGATGGCGATCGTGGTCGCGGTGCTCGGCTCGGTGATCGGGCAGATGTCGAATGCCGACATGCTGTCGCGCCTGCCCATGCTCGCGCTCTCGATGACGGCCTGGACCTTCCTCAACAGCGTGGTGCTCGACGCGACCACGGCGCTCCAGAGCTCCGCAAGCCTGATCCGCGACCGCGCACTGCCGCCGGTCATCTTCCTGCTGCAATGCACGTTCCGCCAGGGGCTGTTCGCGCTTCACAATGCCTGCGTGCCGCTGGTGCTGTGGCTCATCCTGTCGCCTCACGACCTCTCCCACGCACCGGCGGCGCTGCCAGGCCTGCTGCTGTTCTTGGCTTGCACCTTCGCCTTGAGCCTCGTTCTCGGCGCGATGGCAACCCGCTATCGCGACCTCAAGCCGATCATCGAATCGACCCTGATGCTCGCCTTTCTCGCCTCACCCGTGATCTGGTCATCGGACATGATCAACCATCGCTCGACAGTGATGCGGCTCAATCCGCTGACCCACCTGTTCGCGGTGTGGCGCGAGCCGCTCACGGGCGTCCATGTCGATCCCATCAGCATCATCTATGTCCTCGTGGTACTGGCGCTGCTGATCATCGCGAGCGCGCTGACGCTGGTTCACCTGCGCAAAGCCGCATTCTGGATCTGAGCCATGGTCTCGATCAGCTTGCGCAACGTCTGTCTCGATTATCCGCTCTACGGCGCCTACGACTATTCGCTGAAACGGCGGCTGCTCGGCCGTCTCATCCGCGAGCCGGGCGAAATGCGGATCATCCGCGCCGTGGATAACGTCACGATCGAGGCCGAAACCGGCGCCCGCATCGGGCTTGCCGGACCCAACGGCTCCGGCAAATCGACGCTGTTGCGATTGATCGCCGGCGTCTATCCGCCGAGCAGCGGGAGCATCGCTGTCGAGGGCAATGTCGTGCCCCTGCTCGGCCTCAACGCCGGCGTCAACCTCGACTTCGTCGCGGAGGACAACATCGCCCTGCTGCTGAGGATCAGTGGCCGTAAGCCGACCCGGGCGACGATCGACGAGATCTGGGCCTTCACCGAGCTCGAGGCGCGGATGCAACGGCTGCCGCTGCGGATGTTCTCCTCGGGAATGCTGATGCGGGTGCTGTTTGCGACCGCCACCGCCTTTCCGGCCGACATCCTCCTGCTCGACGAATGGCTCAGCGTGGTCGACGAGCACTTTGCGGAGAAAGCCCAGGAGCGGTTGCTGAACCTCGTGTCGCAGGCGGCGATCGTCATCATCGCCTCGCACGACCAGCCGCTGCTGCGCCGCACCTGCTCGCGTATCGTCACTCTCGATCACGGCCGGATCGCCTCGACCGTCATGGTCGAGCCACCGGCCACACACGCCCTTGAGCTCCGCGAGAAACGTGCATGAAGCAGAATATC
Source organism: Bradyrhizobium sp. UNPF46 (assembly GCF_006658625.1). Taxonomy (NCBI): domain Bacteria; kingdom Pseudomonadati; phylum Pseudomonadota; class Alphaproteobacteria; order Hyphomicrobiales; family Nitrobacteraceae; genus Bradyrhizobium; species Bradyrhizobium sp. UNPF46. Next base: position 86,007 of record NZ_LFJB01000047.1, on the reverse strand, counting down.
CTCGTCGTCTCCGAAGCGCTGGGCGAACCCAACCACAAGCGTGGCATCTTTCACTTCACCCGCGAGTTGATGCGCTCGCTCGCGGCCGAGGGACACGAGCTGACGCTGCTGGTGGAGACCTCTCGGCGCTATCGCAAGCTGCAGCGGCGCGAGCGGCGCACCAAGCTGTTTCCGGCGCAGTCGCGCAACATCGAGCTGCTCGCCCTCTATCGTTTCCTCGACGAAATCAACATGACCGAACCGGTCGTGCGCGGCGGCCTGCGCCGCACGCTCGACTGGATCCGCCACAAGGCCACCATGTCCGTGTCGTGGGACTACATCGCCTGCTTCCTGCGCGCGGTCGGCCTGCGGGCCCTGCGCGCCCGGTTGATCGAGAACAGGAGCGCGGCACTCGAATACGTCCCGCCGGACCTGCGTCATCTCGAACTGTTCTGCGAATTTCAGCTCGAGCCCGGCTTCTACAGCTATCAGGACTCCTCGGCCTTCTTCCTGCTGCCCCCGCCACGGATCGACGCACGCGACTACGACGTCATCGTCGTGGACACCCCGACCCGGGTGGCGATCACGCGCAAGCCTGGCGCCAAGGTGATCTGCGTCGTGCACGACCTCTTGCCGCTCACCGACCTCAAGCTCAGCGACGTCGCCACGCGGCTGTTCCTGTCGCGGCTCCTCACCAGCCTGCACCAGGCCGACGAGCTCGCCTTCGTTTCAAACTACAGCATGATGCGGTTCAGGGAACTGTTGCCGCAATTTGCGCACTTGCCGGCGCGGGTCGTGTATCCCCGCACCCGGTTCGACGCCCCGGATGTCCTGCACCTTCCAGCCCCGTCGGGGCGTCCGGGGCGGCCGAGCTTTGTCGTCATCGTCTCGAACGAGCCGCGCAAGAACGTCGCGACACTCATCCGCGCCTTCCGTGGCGTGCCGCAGGCCGATCTCGTCGTCATCGGCTATGCCGGCGAAATCGGCCGGATGCGCAATCCGCCGCCGAACGTGCGGTTCGCCGGTTACGTCGACGAGCACGAGAAGGCGACCCTGATTGCGGAGGCGCATGGCCTGATCATGCCGAGCCTCGCCGAAGGCTTCGGCGTGCCGATCATCGAGGCGCTGGCCGCGAACACGCCGGTGCTGTGCTCGGACATCGCGGTGTTCCGCGAGGTCGCGGGTGAGCTCGCCGATTATTTCGACCCGTTCTCGACGGACTCGATCGCCGCCTCCGTCACCCGCGCACTGACGCGGCAGGAGGAGTGGCGCGGCAGGATCCGGGCGCAGCGCCGGGAGCTCGCACAGCGCTTCGGCTACGAGACCCAGGCCCGCGATTTCCTCGGCCAGCCGGTACTCACCGAAAGCCTCGCGCCCCCACAGCTCGCATCGTACGGATGAGCATCGAAGGCGCATTGTTGTCCGCTCCAGCCGATCAGCGAGACCGTCGGGACCGATGGCAGAGCTGGCGCAAATCGGCCGTACCGGCCCAGGCGGCAGACGTCCTGGTCATCCTGATCGCGGCCTCGCTGCCGTGGTCGACCACGGTGCCCTCGATCTTTGTCGGGCTTTTTCTGCTCGCGGTGACGCCGACCATCGACTGGCCGGACTATGCGCGCAGGCTCGCACGACCGGCGTATGTTCTGCCGCTCGCGATCCTGCCGCTCGCGCTCGCGGGCATGCTGTGGTCGGACGGCGCCTGGGCTGACCGATTGCACGCGATCAAGCCTGCCGCAAAGCTGATGCTGATACCGCCCCTGCTCTACCATTTCAGCCGCTCGGATCGCGGGGCCTGGGTTGGCCTCGCCTTTCTCGTCTCCTGTGCCGTGCTGGCGGTCTTCTCCTGGATCGTGCTGCTCGAACCCGCCTGGAAACTCACCGCGACGGCATCACCGGGCGTTCCCGTCAAGAACTACATCGACCAGAGCCAGGAGTTCACGCTCTGCGCCTTTGCGCTCGCGCTGCCGGTACTCACGTTCTGGCGCAACGGATACCCGATCGCGGCAGTCACCTGCCTTGCACTCATTCTGCTGTTCGCCACGAGCATGATCTTTGTGGCCTCCGCCCGTACGGCGCTGCTCTGTACCGCCATGCTGCTCGCCTTGTTTGCGTGGAAACATCTGAGCCGGCGAGCGGCGCTGGCCCTGCTGGCGGGCACCGTCGCCGCGAGTCTGCTCGCCTGGACGACATCTCCTTACCTGCGCCAGCGCATCACGGACATTGCCGTCGAGTACCGCCACGGCCATGAGGACATCAGCCGCGCTTCGACTGCGCAGCGCCTGACCTACTGGCGCAAATCGGTTCAGGCCTTCGCCGAAGCGCCTCTGTTTGGCCATGGCACCGGCTCCATCAAGCGACAATTCGAGCGCGCCGCCACCAGCGAGAGCCGCCTTGGCGCAGAAATCGTCAACAACCCGCACAACCAGACCCTCAACGTCGCCGTGCAGTGGGGCCTCCTGGGCGTCGTCCTGCTCTACGCACTTTGGATCGCCCATCTCCGCCTGTTCCTCGGCGGAGGGCTCGCGGCCTGGATCGGCCTCGCCGTCGTGGTGCAGAACATCACGAGTTCCCTGCTGAACTCGCACCTGTTCGATTTCCACGAGGGATGGATGTATGTCCTCGGCGTCGGCGTCGCCGGCGGCACGGTGCTGAGGAAGACCGCCAGTCAGTCCTGACTACTGGCCGCGCTCGTGGCCGACCTCGCCGGTGATGACGTCGCCGAACAGCTCCCAGGCCTGGCCGTTGAAGCGCATCAACTGCATCTGCTCGATCGGAAAATAGTCGTCGGCTGACGTGTTCACCATGATGCCCGGCAGCATCAGGTCGGTGTGGAAATCCTTCAGGTTCGCCGCCTGCTTCATCGCGTTCTCGCGCGTGAGATTGTCGCCGCACTGCTTCAGCACCTGCGCCATCGCCTCGGCCTGAACGTAGCCATAAAGGTTGTTGGCATTGGTCTTGTCGCCATCGGAATAATATTTGTCCATGAATTCGCGCCACTTCACCACGGCCGGGTCCTTGTCCCAGGTCGGATCGGTCGGGTCCTTCAGATAGGCGGTCGAGATGATGTCCTTGGCATAGTCGAGCCCGGCGGGCTTAAGGACCGAGGCGATGGATGTGGCGGTGTTGGCCAGGAAGAATTTCGGCTTCCAGCCGAGCTCGCCGACCTTCCGGATCGCCTGCGCCGATCCCTTCGGCGCGGCCCACGAGAAGAAGATGTCGGCGCCGGAATCGTGCAGCGCCACGATCTGCGAGTCGATCGAGGGATCGCTGACCTCATAGGACTTGTCCGCGACGATCATGTTCGCCTTGTCGCCGAGGCCGTCCTTCAGGCCCTTGAACTGGTCCTTGCCGGCGTCGTCATTTTGCCAGAGCACCGCGATCTTGCTGTTCGGAAACTTGTCGCGGATGTATTTCGCGTAGATGCGCCCTTCGCTCTGGTAGTTGGGCTGGAATCCCATGGTCCATGGAAAATTCTTGGGATCGCCGAACTTGGTGCCGCCGGAGGCGACGAACAGCTGCGGCACCTTCTTGGCGTTCATGTATTTCATGATCGCGGAGTTCGAGGGCGTGCCGAGCGATTGGAAAATCAGCAGGACCTCATCGCTCTCGACCAGCTTGCGCGCCTGTTCGATCGCCTTCGGCGGCGAATAGGCATCGTCATAACTAATGAAATTGATCTTGCGGCCGTTGATGCCGCCCTGGTCGTTGATCATCCTGAAATAGGCGGCCTCGGTCTTGCCGATCACGCCATAGGAGGACGCCGGTCCGCTATAGGGCATGATGTTGCCGATCTTGATGTCGGTGTCGCTGGCGCCGGGATCGTATCTCTTCTGCGCCGAGGCCGGTGTCGTGACGATCACTCCGGCAGCAAGCATGGCGAAGGCAGCGAGATTCTTGCGACGACCCGGCATCGTTCTCTCCCCTGTATTTTGTAGTCTTGTTTTGTGGAGAGTGTCGCAAGCAAGCTTGCCGCTGGCAAGCGCCAGGATTTTCCGCAAGGTGAAACGGAGAAGATGGAACTACGCGTTGCGCCGCAGCAGTCGCAAGGCACGCCCGTCGATGACGAGCAACGCGCTGCCGATGACCACGGCGCCCACGATCTCGCGCGCGGAGATCGGCTCGCCCAGCACCAGCCATCCCAGCAGGATGGCGGTGACGGGAATGAGCAGCGTCACCAGCATGACATTGCTCGCACCCGAGCGTCGCACGATTTGAAAGAAGACGATGTAGGCGAGCGCTGTCGACAGAGCGGCAAGGCCAAGCACCGCGAGCCAGGTTGTGAGACCCGGCATCGGCAGATGCCATGGCTGCTCCATGACGCCGGAGACAACCGCCATCATCAGTGTTGAGGCCATCAGTTGAAAAGTCGCCGTCCCAAGCGGAGCCGAGTCCTTCAAGAGTCGCCGCGCCGCCAGTGCGGCAAATCCATAGCTGAAGGCGCCGCCGAGGCAGAGCAGGATGCCAAGCCCCTGCCCCGGCCTCGCCTCGATGCCCCATCCGCGCAGGATGATGACGCCGGCAAGGCCCAGTGCCACGCCGGCCACGCGGCGGATATGCAAGGTCTCTTCGCCTGCCGCCGCCATCACGAGCACCGTGAACAACGGCGTGGTCGCGTTCAGGACTGACGCCAGCCCGCTCGGGATGAAGGTCTGGCCGATCACGATCAACGAGAATGGAATGGCGTTGTTGAGCAATCCGATCACGACGAACGGCTTCCAGCCCCGCATGCCCCTCGGAAAGCCGATCCCCTGCATGCGCAGCAGCGGCAGGAGAATGAGCGCGCCCAGCGCGACGCGCAGGAACACGAGCGTCAGCGGTGGCAATTCCCGCAAGCCAGCGCCGTTGAAGAAGAACGAGCCACCCCAGAGGATCGAGAGCACCGCGAGCAGCGACCAGTCGCGCGCATCGATCCTGTTGTCGCTTGGAGGCATGGGCTCTCACATCGGCAGCCGAGCCCGCTGGCCTAGGACAGCGCGGCGAACAGTGCCACCCGATTTCCGATGAAGCACCGGTCTACAAATCGATGCTCGGAACGAATGGAGCGACCGAGGCCGCCCCATGGCGATGCAGCCCGCTAGGACGGCTTCTTCCGCCGCGACACCAGCTCGATCATCCTGCCTTCGTCGTCATCCGGCATCGCTGCTTTCGCCTGCGCATAGGACTCGACCGCGGCGCGCGCGACCAGCGGCTTGTCGGCCAAAAGGCTCTCGGCGAGCCTTACCGCATAGGCAGCATCCTTGTGCCGCAGCGCCGCGGTAAAGGTCGCGCCGGAAAAATCGCGGGAAACCATCCGCTTGGAGTGACGCTGTACCTGCGGGCTGGCCGCGACGCCCGCCTGGATCGACTCCAGCACGAGGTTCATGTCGAGCCCGGCCTGCTCGGCGATCGCAAGACCTTCGGCAAGGCCGGCGATCTGGATCGCGCCCATCAGATTGTTGATGAGCTTGTAAACGGTGCCGGAGCCGACCGCGCCGAAATGGCGGATGGTCGAGCCGATCGGCTCGAGATAAGGCCGCGCGCGTTCGAGGTCGGCGGCATCGGCGCCGACCAGCAGCGTCAGCTTTCCGGCGGCCGCCGCATCGGGCAATCCCGTCACGGGGCAGTCGATGTAGATCAGCCCGCGCGCGTTGAGCTCGCGGCCCATCTCGCGCGCGTGGTCATAGGAGACCGTGGAGCATTCGATCGCGATGGTGCCCGCCTTGGCCGTCTTGGCCGCGCCCTTCGGCCCCAGCCAGACCGCCCGCGAAGCCTCGTCGTCGGCGACCATGGTCACGACGGCGTCGGCATCGATCGCGGCATCCTCAGGCGAGGTCGCCCATTGCGCGCCGCGCGCGATCAGGTCTTCCGCTTTTGCCTTGCTGCGATTCCACAGCGTCACCGTGAAGCCGGCATCGAGATAACGGCCGGCCATGCCATGGCCCATCCGCCCAAGCCCGATGAAGGCGACGCGTGCCATGGCTAGTCCACGTCCTCGATGTCGGCACCGGGGGTGCCGAAGGCGCGCTGCGCCAGGGTCGCGGCCATGAAATCGTCGAGCTCTCCGTTGAGCACACCCGACGTGTCGGAGGTTTGCACGCCCGTGCGCAGATCCTTCACCATCTGATAGGGCTGCAGCACGTAGGAGCGGATCTGGTGGCCCCAGCCGATATCGGTCTTGGCGGCCTGGTCGGCGGCGGCCTTTTCCTCGCGCTTCTTCAGCTCCATTTCATACAGTCGAGCGCGCAGCATGTCCCAGGCCTGCGCCCGGTTCTTGTGCTGGGAGCGGCCGGCCTGACAGACCACGGCAACGCCGGTCGGAATATGCGTGAGGCGCACCGCGGACTCGGTCTTGTTGACGTGCTGGCCGCCCGCGCCGCCCGAACGCATGGTGTCGGTGCGGACGTCGGATTCCTTGATGTCGATCTTGATGCTGTCGTCGATGACGGGGAATACCTGCACGCTCGAGAATGAGGTATGCCGCCGCGCATTGGAATCGAACGGCGAGATGCGCACCAGGCGATGCACGCCGGCTTCGGTCTTCAGCCAGCCATAGGCGTTGTGGCCGGAGACCTGGATGGTCGCCGACTTGATGCCGGCCTCTTCGCCCTCGGACTCTTCAAGATATTCGACCTTGAAGCCGTGGTTTTCGGCCCAGCGCGTGTACATGCGCAGCAGCATCTGCGCCCAGTCCTGGCTCTCGGTGCCGCCGGCGCCGGCATGGACTTCGAGATAGGAATCGAAGCGGTCCGCCTCGCCCGACAGCAGCGCCTCGAGCTCGCGCCGCGCGACTTCCTTCTTGAGGTTCTTCAGCGCAGCTTCGGCTTCGGCCACGACGCCGTCATCGCCCTCGGCCTCGCCGAGTTCGATCATGCCGATATCGTCTTCGAGCTCCTGCTCGACCTTGCCGATGCCCGAGAGCGAATCCTCCAGCGAGGTCCGCTCCTGCATCAGCTTCTGGGCTTTCTGGGGATCGTTCCAGAGGTTGGGATCTTCTGCGAGCTTGTTCAGCTCAGCGAGCCGCGCCGTCGATTTCTCGACGTCAAAGATGCCTCCTCAGCAGCCCGACCGACTGCTTGATCTCTTCTACCAACCGTTCGATTTCGGCGCGCATGTCGTTCTCTGATCTCGCGGAATCCCGCGTGCAATTCGAGATGGGGATGTAGCGGCGGCGGCCGCAAAGCGCAACCGCCGGAACCGCGATCGTCAGCCTTATCCGCGGCCTAGTACAGCCCGCCGGTGCCCGGCCGCATGAAGAAGCCGGAATCCGGCTGCTGCTGCTGTGAGGCCGGCATGCCGCCGCCGCGGCCGTCGGCGTCGGCGACACCAATGACCGAATAATTGTCCGGCGGCGCCGTGCCCGGCTTGAAGGCTTCGAGGATGGTACCGCCGGTCTCGCCGGGACCTGCGCGCATGCCGGTCTTGGAGACGACGCGGACGAGCTTGATGCCGGCCGGCACCTTGAACGGAACCGCTGGCTTGTCAGCAAGCGCGAGCTTGAGGAAATCGCGCGCGATGGGGGCCGCCAGATGGCCGCCGGTTGCGGCATTGCCCTTACCCAGCGGACGCGGCTTGTCGTAGCCCATATAGATGGCGACGGCGACGTCGGGAGAGAAGCCGACGAACCAGGCGTCCTTGGCCTCGTTGGTGGTGCCGGTCTTGCCGGCGACAGGCTTGCCGACCTCCTTGACCACCGTCGCGGTACCGGCCTGAACCACGCCTTCCATGAGCTCGGTGATCTGATAGGCGGTCATGGAGTCCAGCACCTGCTCGCGGCGGTCGATCAGCTGCGGCTCGGGCTGGTTCTTCCAGCCACCGGGCGCATCGCAGCCGCGGCATTCGCGCTGGTCATGCTTGAAGATGGTGTGGCCGTAGCGGTCCTGGATACGGTCGATCAGGGTCGGCTTCACCCGGCGGCCGCCATTGGCGAGCATCGAATAGGCCGTGACCATGCGCATCGCCGTCGTCTCGCCGGCGCCGAGTGCGTAGGAGAGATAGTTCGGCAGCTCGTCATAGACGCCGAAACGGCGGGCATATTCGCCGATCAGGGGCATGCCGATGTCCTGCGCGAGGCGCACCGTCACCGTGTTGAGGGATTGCCGCAGCGCGTTGCGCAGCGTCACCGGTCCCTGGAACTTGCCCGAGGAGAAGTTCTCCGGCCGCCACACGCCGGCGCCCTGGCCTTGATCGATTTCAATGGGAGCATCGAGCACGACGGTCGAGGGCGTATAGCCGTTGTCGAGCGCGGCCGAATAGACGATCGGTTTGAACGACGATCCCGGCTGCCGGTACGCCTGCGTGGCGCGGTTGAACTGGCTCTGGTCGAACGAGAAGCCGCCGACCATCGCGAGCACGCGGCCGGTCCAGGGATCCATCACCACCATTGCGCCGGACACTTCGGGGATCTGGCGCAGCCGGTACTGGCCTTCGACCGGCTGTCCCTCCTTGCTGTAGAGCGGATCGGCATAGATCACGTCGCCGGGTTGCAGCACCTGCGCCACGGATGTCGGCGTCTTGCCCTTGGTGTTGCCCTGCGCCGCCCTCGCCCAGCGCACGCCGTCGAGCGTGACGAGGCCGGTCTCGCGCTGCTTGCTGACGGCGCCGCCAAGTTCGCGGCTCGGCTGGAAGCCGATGCGCGCGGACTGGTCGCTGGTCTCCAGCACGACCGCCATGCGCCATGGCGAGATGTCGGAGAGCGATTTGATCTCGGCGAGCTTGACGCCCCAATCGCCCGACGTGTCGAGCTTGCTCATGGCGCCGCGATAGCCCTGCTGCTCGTCATAGTTCACGAGGCCGGCGACCATGGTCTTGCGCGCCATGACCTGGATCTTCGGATCGAGCGTGGTGCGGACCGAAAGGCCGCCCTCATACAGCTTCTTCTCGCCGTAGCGCTCGAAGATGTCGCGACGGACTTCCTCGGCAAAATATTCGCCGGCGAAGGTGTGGGCGCCGTTCGAGCGGCTGGTCACGGCCAGCGGCTCCTTGCGCGCCTTCTCGGCGTCGGCCTGCTTGATCCAGCCGTTCTCCTGGAGGCGGTCGATCACGTAGTTGCGGCGCTCGATGGCGCGGTCGCGGTTACGCACCGGATGCAGGGTCGCCGGCATCTTCGGCAGCGCGGCCAGATAGGAGGCTTCGGCGACAGTCAGCTCGTTCACCGACTTGTCGAAATAGACCAGCGAGGCGGCCGCAATGCCGTAGGCACCGAGACCGAGATAGATTTCGTTCAGGTACAGTTCGAGGATCTTGTCCTTCGAATAGGTCTTCTCGATCCGCATCGCCAGCAAGGCTTCCTTGATCTTGCGGGCGAACGAGACCTCGTTGGTCAAAAGGAAGTTCTTGGCGACCTGCTGGGTGATGGTGGAGGCGCCCTGCGGACGCCGGTTCGAGCCGTAGTTCTGGATGTAGACCAGACCTGCGCGCGCCATGCCGGTGTAGTCGATACCGCCATGCTCGTAGAAATTCTTGTCTTCGGCCGCCAGGAACGCGTTGATCACGAGCTTGGGCACCGCCTGGATCGGCAGGTACAGCCGCCGCTCCTTGGCGTATTCGCCCAGCAGCGAGCCGTCGACGGCGTGCACGCGGGTCATCACCGGCGGCTCGTAATCCTGGAGCTGAGAGTAATCCGGCAAGTCCTTGGAGAAATGCCAGATCAAGCCTGCCACGGCCCCGACACCGACAAGGAACACCACCGTTCCCGCGGCGAACAGGAAGCCCATGAACCGCACCAGCAAGCGCATTATGTGTTTATCCGTTCAAACTCTGAATCAGCCCAGGATCGGTCCCTTGGCACCTCAAACTGGCGCCAACCTCACGTCGCGAATTCACCGGCTTACACAATACCATCAATGCCGGACTTAAGACGCTTGCCGAACGGGATTCTCGCCGATTCCGGAACCCCCTGCCGCGTTTTTATAAAGCGCCCGCTGTGGCCAAACTAGGGCTTTTAAGGCGAGACGGAAAAACCCTTTCAGTTCGAAGCTCCCAAGGTCGCCCAATTGGGCGATCCCAGGGTCGTCCATTTGACGATCCCCGGGTCGTCAATTGACGATCCCCGGGTCGTCAATTCGACGATCCCGCAGTGGCCATCCGCTTGGTCAGGAACCCGTCGATCGCCTGCGCCATCGAGCCCACCGCCTTGGACCGCCAGCCCTCGGAGACCAGGTGCTCGAGGTCGCCCTTGTTGGAGACATAACCGATCTCGACCAGCACGGATGGCACGTCGGGCGCTTTGAGGACCCGGAAGCCGGCCGACTTCAGGGGATGCTTGTGCATCCGCACCGTCGACTTCATTTCCCCCATCAAGAGCCGGGCGAAACGATTTGAAAAGGTGCGGGTTTCCCGCTGCGTCAGATCGATCAGGATGTCGGCGACGTCGGTCGGCTCCTCCGCAAGGTTGAAGCCGGCGATCGCATCCGCCCGGTTTTCCGCGTCCGCCAACCGCTGGGCTTCGGCGTCAGAGGCCTTGTCGGACAGCGTATAGATGGTCGCGCCCTGCGCATCGCCCTCGGCCCGCGGCAGCGCATCGGCGTGAATCGAGACGAACAAGGCGGCCTTGAGATTGCGGGCGATCTTGGTCCGGTCATTGAGAGGAATGAAGGTGTCGTCGTCCCGGGTCATGACCACGCGGTACTTGCCGGCCTTCTCCAGCCTGTCGCGCAGCGCCAGCCCGAAGGCCAGCACCAGGTTCTTCTCGCTCTCGCCGCTCGATTGCGTGCCATTGTCGATTCCGCCATGGCCGGGATCGATCACGACGACCGGGCGGCCATCGGCCTTCTGCTGCGCCGTATCAGGGGCTGTCGCGGCGGGAGCCGTGGCGGGCTGCGCCTCGGCGATCGTGGGCCGCAGCTCGGGGCGATTTTCGGGCGCTTGCGCCGGTACGAAGGCGGCTCGGTCGACCTCCTCCAGCTCCAGCACAAGCCGGGCCGGCTGGCCGTTGGCCGCCTCGAGCACGTAGGACTTGGCGATCCGGGCCGGTCCAGTCAGATCGAACACGATTCGCGAGCCGCCGGGCATGACGAGCCCGTAGCGGAAGGCCTTGACCAGTCCGCGTCCCCCGGCCCCGGTGCCCGCGGGCAGCTGAAAACTGAGCTGCGGTACGTCGATGACGACCCGATAGGGGTCGGCCAGCGTGACGGCGCGGAAGGTGATGGCCTGATCGAGGTCGAGAATGAAGCGGGTCTGCTTGCCATCGCCGGCCAGCCGGGCACCCGAAGCGATTGGAAAATTCGCCGCCGCAACAGCGGGTTGCAGCTGGCTTTCTGCCGCCTTCAGGCGCGATGAATCAGCACACGGCAATGCTGCGGCGCACAGAAGGGCGCATGCCAGCAAGATCCGTTGATTTGTGCGGCTCGCCACCGATTCCGTGCCTCCGAGCAGCCCTTTTAACGCAATAGAACCACAGGGTTAATTGATCCTTAATGACGGAAACGCGAAACTCGCTGAGTGTGACCGCCGTGCGACGCTCCCTTGCACGGATGGCTCATTCCTCGTATGTACGGAATGCTGACGGCCGATATTTCCGGTTGTGTCGCATTCAGCCTGCCGGCGCAGCGCCGGAACTCCCAAGGTTTGGGAATTCCAGCGTTTTCCATTTCCCTCAAAGGCCAGCGCGGTGCGCGGCAGCGAGGTGGAACGGGTCAAGCGCCGGCGGCGGAACGGTCTCGGGTTACCACTCAACTGACCCGGGCGGTTCTGACAGCGATGTAACCCATTACCCGGTCCCTTGATCCCAGGGGAGCGGTTCGTGATCCCCCAAGGCGAGCGCGCTCGCGCCATGCCTGGCCAGCAGCAACTGATTGAAGGGCGGCCTCGCCGCCCAGTGTTTCATACGGGCCGACGCTTGATGCGCCAGACTGTGCCGACGAATTCTGAAGGACCATTCGCGACGCTGCGGAGTGAAAATCCCGCACGCCGCCATGGTCCTGAAGCTTCCGGTTCGGCAAGGCGCGAGAGACGGCGTTTCGGCCTTCCCCTCACCCCCGAATCAGGTGGACCGTCGCGTCACCCGGCGGCGCGATACGCGCCCACGGTGAGTAGCGCCCGCCGCCGCCAAGAGTTAAGACATGCCCAACAAGATGTTGATCGATGCCACCCACCCGGAAGAGACCCGGGTCGTCGTGGTCCGCGGCAATCGCGTCGAAGAGTTTGACTTCGAGACCGCGCAACGCAAGCAACTGCGCGGGAATATCTACCTCGCCAAGGTCACAAGGGTCGAACCCTCGCTCCAGGCCGCCTTCGTCGAATATGGCGGCAACCGCCACGGCTTCCTCGCCTTCAGCGAAATCCATCCCGATTACTACCAGATCCCGGTCGCCGACCGGCAGGCGCTGATCGAGGCCGAGGAGCAGGCCCATCGCGAGGCCGAGGAAGAGAGCGAGAACCGCTCCCACGGTCGCCGCCGCTCCCGCCACCGCAACTCCCGCCGGCGCAGCCATGGCGAACGCGTCCGCAGCGACGTCGTTGAGGGCACCGATCCCACGGCCCAGCCGGTCGAGGGCGAGGCCCTGCTCGCCGAAGGCGCGTCGCACGAAGGCGAGCATCTGCACACCGATGCGGAGCATCACGGCGAGCACGATCATCACGACCACGAACATCGCGACCACGAACATGGCGATCATGATCACGATCATGACCACCAAGACCACGCGCACGACCATCATCATGCCCATGGCGACGATCACGCCCATGATCATGACCATGGTCACGATCATCACGAGCATCATCATGCCGATGAGACCCCCGCGCCTGTCGCGGCCGTCGGCACCGAGCCCGTGGTTGCTGCCGAGCCGCAGGAGGCCCGGACCTTCGAGGCTCATGCCTCCGAGTCCCACGAAACGCACGCCGCGGACCTCGCCGAAGCCGTGACCGCTTCAACTGAGCCGGCCGACGCCGTCTACGGCGAGGCCCCTCATGCCGAGGCTGCGGAAACGACCGGCGAAGACGACGAGGATGAGGACGAGGACGATGACGGCGAGGAAGCCGAAGAGGAAGTCGTCGAATCCGTCGGCGGCGACGACGTGCTGGAGGAAGTGCCGGAGCGCACTTTCCGTCCGCGCCGCCAGTACAAGATCCAGGAAGTCATCAAGCGCCGCCAGGTCATGCTGGTGCAGGTCGTCAAGGAAGAGCGCGGCAACAAGGGCGCTGCGCTGACCACCTACCTCTCGCTCGCCGGCCGCTATGCCGTGTTGATGCCGAACACCGCGCGCGGCGGCGGCATCAGCCGCAAGATCACCAGCGCACAGGACCGTTCCCGCCTGAAGGAAGTGGTGCAGGATCTCGACGTGCCCGAGGGCATGGGCATCATCCTGCGCACCGCGGGCGCCGCCCGGACCAAGCCCGAGATCAAGCGCGACTTCGAATATCTGATCCGGATGTGGGAGACGGTACGCGACCTCACGCTGAAGTCGCAGGCCCCGACCCTGGTCTACGAGGAAGGCTCGCTGATCAAGCGCTCGCTGCGCGACCTCTACAACAAGGAGATCGACGAGATCTCGGTCGCGGGCGAATCCGGCTACCGCGAAGCGCGCGACTTCATGAAGATGCTGATGCCGGCCAATGTCAGCGCGGTGAAGCAGTATCGCGACGGACAGCCGCTGTTCTCGCGCATGGGCGTCGAGAGCCAGCTCGACGCGATGTTCTCGCCGACCGTGCAGCTGCGCTCCGGCGGCTATATCGTGATCAACCAGACCGAGGCGCTGGTCTCGATCGACGTCAACTCCGGACGGTCGACCCGCGAGCACCATATCGAGGACACCGCGCTCAAGACCAATCTGGAGGCGGCCGAAGAGGTCGCCCGCCAGCTTCGCTTGCGCGACCTCGCCGGCCTCATCGTCATCGATTTCATCGACATGGACGAGAAGCGCAACAACCGCGCGGTCGAGCGCAAGCTGTCCGATTGCCTCAGGCAGGATCGCGCGCGCATCCAGGTCGGCCGCATCTCGCATTTCGGCCTGCTCGAGATGTCGCGCCAGCGCATCCGCGCCAGCGTGCTCGAGAGTTCGACCGATCCCTGCCCGCATTGCGGCGGCACCGGCCATGTCCGCTCGGTGTCCTCGGTGGCGCTGCAGCTGCTCCGCGGCCTCGAAGAGATCCTGATGAAGGGCGCGACCCACAATCTCGTGGTCCGCACCCGCACCGACGTCGCGCTCTACGTGCTGAACCACAAGCGCGGCCATCTGCGCGATCTCGAGAACGGCTTCAAGGTCACCCTCTCGGTGATCGCAGATCCCAGCGTCAGCGGACCGCAGGCCTATCTCATCGACCGCGGCGAACAGGTGCATACGCTGGAAGCCGCCAAGGCGCTGCTTGCTGCGCAGGCGGCCGCGAGCCCGCCGCCGCTGGCGGAAGAGGCCTACGAGGATGAGGACGGCTTCGACATCGAGACCGAATCCGAGGTCGAAACCGAGGAGACCGAAGGTCTTGCCGAGGAGCAGGCATCCGGTGAAGCCACGTCCGATCAGGACGGCCAGCGCCGCAAGCGGCGCAGGCGCAGGCGCGGCCGCGGTGGCCAGCGCGAGGGCGAGTTGCGCGAGGATAGCCCTGCGACCCTTCCCGAGGCGGCTGTTGCGGCCGGCGAAGGCGAAGAGGATGCCGAGTCCGAGCAGGATGGCGAAGAAGGCGAGGAACAGGCGGCCCGCGGCGAGCAGCAGGGCAGCGGTGACCGCCGCCGCCGGCGTGGCCGTCGCGGCGGACGTCGTCGTCGTGGTGGCGGCGAGGATGGTCTCGCCGGCTCCATCAGCGACGAGCTCGCGGGCAGTGCGCCGCCGGAAGCAAGCGACGCGGTCGCCGATTTCGACGGCTTCGGCAGCGAGGCTGCGCCCCCGATTGCGCAAGCCGAGCACAGCGCTGAGCCGCAGGTCTCTCAGCCTGAGCCGCGCGCCGAGGTGCAGACCGAGGTGCCGGCCCAGCCCGAGCCCGTCGCCGCGGAAGAACCCGCCGACGACAAGGCCGCACGGCGCCGCTCCACGGTCCGCGAAAAGGTAAGCTTCCTGTCGAGCAGCCCGAGCGAGCCGGCAGCGCCGGTTACGCAGGCGGCCGAGCCGGTCGCCCCGCCCGCGCCGGCAGCTGAGCCCGCGCCGGAGCCGGCCAGCGAAACGCCGGCCGCCCCGCGCCGCGCCGGCTGGTGGTCCCGCCGCTTCGGCGGCGGCGAGTAAAACCGAACGACCTATGCAAGACACGACGCCCGGCACTGCCGGGCGTTTTTGTTTCGCCGTTGTTCCGATGTGCTAAGCCGTTCTCGCAATCAGATTAGGGGACGGCATTGTCAGAGCTTTGCGATTCCGGTGCCGTCGAGCTGCGCCGCCTGTTGGCCGATCGGGCGATCTCGCCTATCGAGCTTCTGGACGCCTGCCTGTCCCGCATCGCCGCCGTCAATCCCGCCGTCAACGCTGTCGTGACGCTGGACGAGCCGGGCGCGCGTGCTGCCGCCAAGGCCGCCGAAGCCGCCATCCTGCGCGGCGAGGAGCGTGGCGCCCTGCACGGGCTGCCCGTTCTCATCAAGGACACCCAGGACACCGCCGGAATGCGCTCCACCTATGGCAGCCCGCTGCTGAGGGATAACGTCCCGACCACCGACCAGGGCTCGGTCGCGCGCCTGCGCGCCGCCGGCGCCGTCATCTTCGGCAAGACCAACACGCCGGAATGGGCGGCCGGCGGCAACACCCGCAATCCCGTGTTTGGCGCGACCGGCAACCCCTTCGATCCCCTGCGCTCTGCGGCCGGCTCCTCCGGCGGCTCGGCAGTGGCGCTCGCCTGCGGCATGGCCCCGCTCGCCTCGGGCTCAGACACCGGCGGCTCGTTGCGCAATCCGGCAGGCTTTGCCGGCATCGTCGGCATGCGCCCGTCCTACGGCCTCGTGGCCAGCGAAAAGCGCATCTTCGGCTGGTCCAACCTGTCGACCGACGGCCCGATGGCGCGCAATGTCGCCGACACCGCGCTGATGCTGTCGGTGATGGCCAGCGACGATGCGCGCGATCCGCTTGCCTATACGCTGCCCGGCGAGCCCGTGCGCGCGCGCGCCGAGCGCTGGGCCGGCCCGCGCCCCGCGGAGCTCGGCAAGCTTCGCCTCGCCTTCACCGAGGATTTTGGCTTTGCCCCGACCGAGCAGGCGATCCGGCGCGTGTTTCGCAATCGCGTGAGCAAGCTCGCGCCGCTGTTTGCCGAGAGCCGCGAAGGGACGCCCGACTGCTCCGGCGCGGACGACGCCTTCGCCGTGCTGCGCGCAGGCATGTTCCTGGCGACGCACGGCAAGAACTACAAGGAGCGTCGCCAGATGCTCGGCCCCAACGTCCGCGCCAATGTCGAGGAAGGGCTCGGTTACACGCTCGAAGACCACGCGCGGGCCACGACGACGCAGACGCGGATCTATCGCGCCTGGCAGAGCTTCTTCGAAACCTGCGACGTACTGATCAGCCCGACCATCACGCTGAGCCCGCGGCCGTGGTCGGAGCCTCATCCGGCGGAGATCGACGGCGTACCGACCAGATCCTACTTCCACTGGCTCGCGCTCGCCTACGCCGTCACGCTGCCAGGCCATCCCGCGATCAGCATTCCGCTCGGCCTCGATGAAGCCGGCCTGCCCTTCGGCCTCCAGATCGTCGGCCCGCGTGGCGGCGACGCCATCGTGCTCTCGGTTGCCGCGAGCATCGAGGCGGCGTTCGCACGTGATGCGCAGATGTGCCGGCCCGTGCCCGACCTGGCGCGGCTCGCCGCGGCGCCGGCTCTAGCGTCCGCTCCCGGCTTCCTCACCTGGGAATAAATCCGGGAAGGACGCGGTCCGACAGGAGAAGTCTTCCGATGCAAAGCGCAATCGTTCTCGGCGGCGGCATGATCGGTGTCAGTGCGGCGCTGCATCTGCGGCAGCGCGGCTGGGCCGTCACGCTCGTCGACCGCAGGGAGCCGGGCCGTGAGACCAGCTACGGCAATGCCGGGATGATCCAGGCCGAAGCGGTCCGCCCCTATCCGATGCCGCGCGACCTCGCGACTCTCCTGAAGATCGCGACCGGCCGCACCAACGACGTGCGCTACAGCCTGTCGTCGCTTCACCTCCATATCGAGCCCCTGCTCCGCTACTGGTGGCACTCGGCGCCGAAGCGGCATCGCGAGGCGATCGAGGCGTGGGCGCGACTGATCGCCTACGCGACGTCGGAGCACGACATCCTCATTCGCGAAGCGCATGCCGACAATCTCATCCGCCGCGCCGGCTATCGGGCGCTGTACCGCAACGCCGCGGATCTTGATCTCGCGATCAAGGCCGCGGAAGAAGACCGCCGCGAATTCGGCGTGAATTTCCGCGTGCTCTCCGGCAGCGAGTTCGCCAAGGCCGAGCCGATCCTGCGCGACGACCTGCCCGGTGCGATCCATTGGCTCGACACCTGGACCGTGTCCGATCCCGGCGCCCTCGTCACGGCCTATGCCGAGCTGTTCGAGCGCCTCGGCGGCACCATCGTGCTCGGCGATGCACAGTCGCTGCGACAGACCGCGACCGGCTGGTCGGTCGACACCGACCAGGGGCGCCTCGACGCCGCCCACGCCGTCGTCACCCTCGGTCCGTGGTCGCCCGACCTCCTCACCAAATTCGGCTATCGCATCCCGCTGGTGCGCAAGCGCGGCTATCACATGCATTACAGCGGCGGCGCATCGCTCGATCTGCCGCTGGTCGACAAGGCCGGCGGCTACGCCATGGGGCCGATGGCGAAGGGAATCCGCATCACCACCGGCGCCGAATTGACCGGCATGGATGCACTCGCCACACCCGTGCAGCTCGCCAGCGCGGAAGGCTCCGCGCGCGAGCTGATCGACCTCGGCAAGCGCGTCGAGCCGGATCCCTGGTTCGGCACCCGCCCCTGCACGCCCGACATGCTGCCGGTGCTCGGGCAGGCTCCGCGTCATCCGGGCCTCTGGATGAATTTCGGCCACGGCCATCAGGGCTTCACCCTGGGACCCGCGACGGCGCGTCTGCTCGCCGAGATCATGAGCGGCGAGACGCCCGCGATCGATCCCGCGCCATACCGGCCGGAGCGGTTTTAGCCTTCGCCACGCGCGGCGAGCACCGCAAGCGCCGCCGACAGGCGCATCAGCGGATCCTCCCATTCGCGCGGGGCGCGCTGACGGAACAGGCGCATGGTCGGATACCACGGGCTGTCCTCGCGCTCGCGCAGCCAGCGCCAATCGAGCGCATAGGGCGTCAGCATCCACACCGGACGAGCGAGCGCGCCGGCGAGATGGGCAACCGAGGTATCGACCGCGATCACGAGATCGAGGGCGGCCACCGCTGCGGCCGTATCCGTGAAGTCGCCGAGCGCGGGCGCGAGGTCGATCACATCGCCACCGAGCGCGGCCAGCACCGGAGCATCTTGGGGACGCGGCTCCTTCTGCAGGCTGTAGAGCTGCACGCCCGGCATCACCAGGCGTGGCAGCAGGGCCTCTGCGGACAGCGAGCGCTGCCGGTCGCCCTTGTGCCTGGCATTGCCGGCCCAGACCACGCCGACCTTCAATGCCGTCACATCCGCGAGCGCCGCACGCCAGCGCGACAGTTTTGCAGGATCAGGATGCAGGTACGGCACGTCCGCCGGCACCGTGCCGAGCGTCGTGCCGAAGATCCGCGGCAGGTTCATCAGCGGCACTTGCAGATCGAATGGCGGCAGCGGCTCGCCGCGCGCAACCACGTTGACATCGGGGAGCTGCCGCAACAGCTGGGCCAGCGCCGGCTGAACCTGGAGAACGATCTTTCCGCCGCGCGCGGCGACCATCGGCACGTAGCGCACGAAATGCAGGGCATCGCCCAGCCCGTATTCGGAAAACAGCAGCAAGGTGCGGCCGTTCAGCGGCTCGCCATGCCATTCCGGCTCCGTGAACGAGGGATCGCCGTCCGACAACGTCTTGCACTTGCGTCGCCAGCGATAGGCCTCGAAACCTCCAGCGAAGTCGCCGTTCATCAGCAGGAAATGCGCGTGATTGTACTGCGCGAGCGGCTGGCCCGGATCGAGCGCGACCGCGCGATGCGAGACCGCCAGCGCCTCGTCGATGTCCCCGGCATTGCGCAGCGCGACTGCGAGATTGGCGTGGCCCTTGGCATAGGCAGGGTCGGCCGCAACCGCGCGTCGGTGCGCCGCCACCGCGTCGTCTCCGCGCTCCTGCTTCTCGAGGATGATTCCGAGATTGGTCCAGGCGGCAGCGTGATCCGGATTGAGCAGCAGCGCGTGCTCGCAGGCCGAGATCGCCTCCTCCAGAGCGCCGAGCTCGGACAGACAGGCGCCGAGATTGCTGGCGATCACGTGATCCGACGGATCGCGCGCAAGGCTCCGCCGGTAGATTTCGGCGGCCTCCCCGAGATGACCGGCCTCGTGCAGGACGAGGCCGAGCAGGCGCTGCGCCGGACCATGGTCCGGCGCGAGCGCGAGCGCACGGCGGTACGAGCTGATGGCGTCTTCCAGCGCCCCGCGCCGATAGAGCGCAGCGCCGAGGTTGCAGAGCAATCCGGGATCATCGGGTTCAACCTCGAGCGCATGGCGATAGGCCACTTCCGCGTCGTCGAGCCGCCCCTGGTCCACGAGGAGATTGCCGAGATTGAGCCAGGCGCCGCGATAGGAGGGCTCTCTTGCGATGACCTCGCGATAAGCCTGTTCGGCCTCCGCGAACCGCCGCTGCCCCGCGAGCATGACGGCGAGATTGAAGCTGGCGCGCGTCAGATGCGCATCGAGCGCCAGCGCGCCGCGATAGGCGGCCTCGGCCTCCTCGAAGCGGGCGAGCTCGCCGAGCGCGATGCCGAGCTTGTTGTGCAGGCCGGCGTCGTCTGGCCGTCGGATCAGGGCACGCCGGAACGCCGCGACCGCCCCCTCCTGCTCCCCCTTCACCGCAAGCGCGTCTCCGAGCGTGACAAGTGCGGGTCCGTGGTCGGGATCGACACTGAAGATGCGGCCGAGCAGCGCGGCGCCCTCGGCCGCGCGGTCGGTGACGAAGGCGGCCAGGGCGGCCAGATGCAGCGCCGGCACGTGATCCGGTTCGGCCCTCAGAACCTCTGCACAGAGCGCATCTGCCTCATCCGGGCGCCCTGCCCCAAAATGCTCCGCCGCCTCCGCCACGATCCGATTCACAGCCGCGTTGCCCACGATACCGCCCCTTCGAGGTCCGAGATGGGGGTTAAACGTGCAACCAGGGAAATTCCGTCAGTCGGGGCGCCGGCAACTTTCCGACGGGCTCGGCGTCGGCTCGGAAATAAGGGCTGGTCGATGATCTCGACCAGCCCTCTCAAACTCCCGGTGCCGACGGCACGGCTGGCGCCGTCAAATGAAGCTTGCCGATCAGTCCGTCGTGATCGCCGTCTCCATGTCGGTCGGATCGATCCGCTTGGCGAGGTTGGCGTTGAGCTTGTCGCGATCGAGCTCACCCTCCCACCAGGCGACGATCACGCAGGCGACGCCGTTGCCGCACAGATTGGTCAGCGCGCGGCATTCGCTCATGAACTTGTCGATGCCGAGCACGATCGCCATGCCCGGCACGAGGCGCGGATCGACCACGGCGAGCGTCGCCGCCAGCGTGATGAAGCCCGCACCGGTGATGCCGGAGGCGCCCTTCGAGGTCAGCATCGCCACGACCAGGATGGTCAATTGCTGGCTGAAGCTGAGATCGTAGCCGAGCGCCTGCGCGATGAAGAGCGTCGCCAGCGTCATGTAGATGTTGGTGCCGTCGAGGTTGAACGAGTATCCCGTGGGCACCACGAGGCCGACCACCGACTTGGAGCAGCCGAGCCGCTCCAGCTTTTCCATCAAAGATGGCAGCGCGCTTTCCGAGGACGAGGTGCCGAGCACGATCAGCAGCTCGTCCTTGATGTAGGCCAGGAACTTGAAGATCGAGAACCCAGCAAGGCGCGCGATGATGCCGAGCACGACGAAGACGAACAGCGCTGCGGTGACGTAGAACGTGGCGATCAGCCCAACCAGATTGAGGATCGCGCCGGTGCCGAACTTGCCGATCGTATAGGCCATCGCACCGAACGCGCCGATCGGCGCTGCGCGCATCACGATGGAGATGACGCCGAACACGGCATGCGCGGCATCGTCGATGAAGCTGCGGATGGTGTGACCGCGCTCGCCGAGGCTCATGATCGCGAAGCCGAACAGCACCGAGAACAGCAGGACCTGGAGGATTTCGCCCTGCGCGAAGGCGCCGACCACGGTGTCGGGAATGATGTGCAGCACGAAGTCGACGGACTTCTGACCCGCGGCCTGCTTGGCGTAGTTTGCAACCGCCGCCTCGTTCGCCGCCCCACTGCCGAAGCCGGCGCCCGGCTTCACCAGATTGCCGATGATGAGCCCGATCACCAGGGCGAAAGTCGAGACGACCTCGAAATAGACCAGCGCCTTGACGCCGATGCGGCCGACCTTCTTGGCATCCTGGATGTGAGCGATGCCGGAGACGACGGTACAGAAGATGATCGGAGCGATCACCATCTTGATCAGCTTGATGAAGCCGTCGCCGAGCGCCTTGATCCATTCGTTGGTGGCGACCGTCGGCCAGAGCCAGCCGACGATGGCGCCGAGCACGATGGCGATCAGCACCTGGACGTAGAGAACCTTGTACCACGGCTTTGCTGCGGGCTGCGCGATCGGCGCCCCCGCCATCGTTGTCGTCGTCATCGTTTCACTCCCCCTCAAAACGCGGGGCCAGCCAAGATCAACTTGGCCGGCCCTGTCAATTGGAACCGCGAACTCCTTGTGCGCTTTACCGGCGCCGCTCGATCAGCCTGCGCGCCGCGGGCATCAACGTCGCGCCAAGCGCGTTCTTGACCAGCGAAGCCGCAATGAACGGCACGATGCCGACCTGCCAGGCCTTCGCGACGCCGAGGCCAAGGCCGAACGCCAGCCAGCCGAAGCCGGCGGCCAGAATGACGATATGGCCGACCGCCATCGCCGCGAACAGCAGCACCACGCTGCGATCCCAGCCGCGCTCGGCGAGCCAGCCGGTCACGAAAGCGGCCGCAATGAAACCGAACAGATAGCCCGCGGTCGGGCCGACCAGTGGCGCAATTCCCCCCACCGGCCCGGCGAATACCGGTGCGCCGAGCGCACCTTCGGCGAGGTAGGCGATCATGGTTGCGCTGCCAAGACGCCAGCCATAGGCCGCGCCGATCATCAGCACCACCAGCGTCTGCAACGTCATCGGCACGTAGGGCAGCGGCAGGCTCACCTTGGCTGACAGCGCCATCAAGGCGGTGCCGAGCACAACCAGCACGATGGCGCGCACCGCACCAACGGTTTCGCCCGGCCGGGTCGGCCACATCAATGCGGCGAGAGAAAAATGCGGTGCAGCAGCGGTCGGAACAGATCGGTCAGACAAGATGAACTCCGGAGGTGGTCGAAAACTGGCGGCTATTTAAGCCAGTGAGCGATCCGGTCAACTGCCTCGCGCATCTCCCCAGGCGAACGCGCATAGGAAAAGCGAATGAACGAGCGGCCGTGAACGGGATCGAAATCGACCCCAGGGGTGGCCGCGACGCGTGCCTGCTCCAGCATCTGCTTGGCGAACTCGAAACTGTCGGAGGTGAAGTCCGAGACGTCGGCATAGAGATAAAATGCACCATCGGCCGGCAGGAATTTGGCTAGGCCGGCCTTCGGCAATCCCTCGATCAAGATCCGCCGGTTTTCCTGATAGCCGTGCTTGATCGCCTCCATCTCGGCCGCACCGTCGAAGGCGGCTTCGGCGGCAATCTGCGAGAGCGACGGCACCGAGATCGACAGGTTCTGCTGCAGCCGCTCGATCGGCCGCACCAAAATCTCAGGGACGACCATCCAGCCGACGCGCCAGCCGGTCATGCAAAAATATTTCGAGAACGAGTTGATCACGAGAGCGTGCTCGGAGAGCGCCGCCGCGGTGACCGCCGGAAACGCATAGTCGAGCCCGTGATAGATCTCGTCCGAGATGAAGCGGATCCCGGCGTCTTGCGCCGCCGTGATGAGGCCGGCGAGCGCCTCGCGGGACATCATCGTTCCCGTCGGATTGGCCGGGCTGCCAACCAGCACGCCCTTCAGCGGCGCCTTGCGATGGGCCGCGAGCAAGGCCTCGCCAGTCAGCGCATGGCGCGTGTCATTGGTGGTCTCGATCAGCACCGGCTCGCAGCCGAGCGCGGTGAGGATATGGCGATAAGGCGGATAGCCCGGCACCGTCACGGCGACTCGGTCGCCCGGCTCGAACATCGACAGGAAAGCCAGGATGAACCCGCCGGAGGAGCCGGTGGTTACCACGATCCTGTCAGGGCTGACGTCACAGCCATAGGCATCGCGATAGTGGCGCGCGATGCGCTCGCGCAAGGAGGGGATGCCGAGCGCGGAGGTATAATCGATACGCCCCGCCTCGAGCGCCGCATGGGCGGCGGCAATCGCGGTCCTGGGCGCCCCGGCCGCGGGCTGGCCGACCTCCATGTGGATGACATGGCCCCCGGCCGCCTCGATTCGGGCCGCCGCGGCCATGACGTCCATCACCATGAACGGGGGAACATCACTGCGGCGGGAGGGCGCGAGCCACTGCCCCAACCGGTTCCTCAATGTCGCATCGTGCATCGAATTCTGCTATTTCGCTGGCGGGCCGGCGCGACCGGTCCGGAAAACGGGGCGCTTGCGCCCCAGACTGGCCGCATTGTACGGCTCATAAGGGGTAAGGCTCATAAGGGCATATCGCGTATCCGGTCCGCCGCCAATCGCCAAAACCAATCACGAAACTGCTGTCCCGACCGTTTGACCAAGACCGTTTGATGTCGCTCCAGATCGCATTGCGCAAGAAGGCCTCCGCCCTCACCGCCCTCGTCACGGCTGCGGCGATCGCGCTGACGCCGTTCTCGGCCGCGCACGCGCAAGCCAAAGGGCCGCCGGTGCTGCGCGACACCGAGACCGAGCAGCTGCTGCGCGAATACACGCGCCCGATCCTGCGCGCCGCGGGGCTGGAGAAGCAGAACATCCAGATGGTGATCCTCAACGACGGCTCGTTCAACGCCTTCGTCGCGGACGGCCGCCGCATCTTCGTCAACTGGGGCGCGATCCTTCAATCGGAAACGCCGAACCAGATCATCGGCGTGCTCGCGCACGAGACCGGGCATCTGGCCGGCGGCCATCTGTCCAAGCTGCGGGAGCAACTCGCCGCCGCCCAGACCCAGATGATCATCGCGATGCTGCTCGGCGCCGGCGCGATCGCCGCGGGCAGCACCCAGCGCAGCAGCGCAGGCAACAACGGGCTCGCCAATGCCGGCGCCGCCGCGATCTCCGCTCCGCAGGAGGTGATCCGCCGGACGCTGCTGTCCTACCAGCGCCAGCAGGAGGAGAACGCCGACCGCGCCGGGGTGAAATTCCTGACCGCGACCCAGCAATCGCCTAAGGGCATGTACGAGACCTTCAAGCGCTTCACCAGCGAGAGCCTGTTCGCCGCGCGCGGCGCCGATCCCTATCTGCAGTCGCATCCGATGCCGGCCGAACGCGTCGCAGCGCTGCAGGAGTTCGCAAGCTCCAGCCCCTACTGGAACAAGAAGGACGATCCCGCGCTCCAGCTCCGCCACGACATGGTACGCGCCAAGATCTCCGCCTTCATGGAGCGGCCCGAGACGGTGTACCGCCGCTATCCCCAGACCAATGACAGCATGCCGGCGCGCTACGCCCGCGCCATCAGCACCTATCTGCACGGCGATCTGCGCAGTGCGCTCACCCAGATCGACGCGCTGATCCAGGTCCAGCCGAACAACCCGTACTTCTACGAGGTGCGCGGCCAGGCCCTGCTGGAAAGCGGCAAGCCGGCCGAGGCGATCCCTGCCCTGCGCAAGGCTGTCGCACTCTCGAACAATTCACCCCTCATCGAGATGTTACTTGGGCAGGCTCTGGTTGGAACCGATAATAAGGCCTACACGGACGAGGCCGTTCGGATTCTCCGCGCCGCAGTAGCGCGAGAGCCTGAGGCGGCGCTCGGCTATACCCAGCTCGCGATGGCCTATGGCCGGAAGGGAGAATATGCCGAGGCCGATCTCGCCTCGGCGCAGGCCGCCTACTTGCGCGGCGACAACAAAACCGCCCGCGAGCTTGCCACGCGCGCGAAGACCCGTTTTGCCGTCGGCACGCCCGGATGGGTCAAGGCCGACGACATCGTGGCGGCGAAGCCGCCGCGCAATTGACCACGTGGCGGCCAAGCCGCCACGTGGTGAAATGACCAGAACGACGCCCGACACCGCGACGTCACGACACCGAGCTTAAGTCCGCCGGGACGTTTCTCGAAACCTGCTTTGGATAAGAGGATTTTGCCTATGCCTTCGCTGCGCCTGCTTGCTCCCGCGTTGTTTGCGCTCGCCCTGTTCGGCGCGACCGTGCCCGCGTCGGCCGACAGTTTCTCCGACAGCCAGCGCACCGATATCGAGAAAATCATCAAGAATTATCTCGTCAGCCATCCCGAGGTGCTCGAGGAGGCCATGACCGAGCTCAGCAAGCGCCAGGCCGCCGCCGAGACGCAGAAGCACGAGGCCAGCGTCGCGCAGAACGCGGACGCGATCTTCAATTCGCCGCGCCAGGTCGTGCTCGGCAACAAGGACGGCGACGTCACCTTCGTCGAGTTCTTCGATTACAATTGCGGCTACTGCAAGCGCGCGATGGACGACATGCTCACCATCATGAAGAGCGATCCCAAGCTGAAGGTCGTGCTGAAGGAGTTTCCGGTGCTGAGCCAGGGTTCGGTCGAAGCGGCGCAGGTCGCGGTCGCCGTGCGCATGCAGGATCCCACCGGCAAGAAATATCTCGACTTCCACCAGAAGCTGCTCGGCGGACGCGGCGCCGCGGACAAGGCGCGCGCGCTCCAGGCGGCCAAGGAAGCCGGCCTCGACACCGCCAGGATCGAGAAGGACATCAACAGCCCCGAGGTGCGCGCCACCATCGAGGAGAACTTCAAGCTCGCCGAGGCGATGGGCATGAACGGCACGCCGAGCTACGTCATCGGCAAGCAGATCGTGATCGGCGCCGTCGGCGTCGAAGGTCTCCGTGAAAAGATCGGCATTGCCCGCTGCGGCAAGGCGACTTGCTGATCCACGACTTGCGATCGTGAACGAGCCAAGGGCCGGCTGCAAAAGCCGGCCTTTTTCTTGCGCGCCGAACCTTGGCGTCTTCGTGCAAAACCATTCATCTGGCGTTCAACAAACAAATGCCGCGGAACAGCCGAAGTTCCGGAACAACTCAAACCTCCTTTCGTTGTCGGCGCGGGCAATGACGCAAAGAACCACGTGAGGAGAATTCTATGTTGAACCGCTTTATGATCTCGGTTGCCGCGGCCGCACTTGTCGCGGGCGCAGGTGTGGCGAACGCACAGGGCATGAAAGGCGACACCGGTGGTGCGGCCGGCGCACAGCCGACGCAACAGCAGCCGGCGCAGCACGCGCAGCCTTCGGGTGGCGCGGCGGAGCATGGCGGCGCCATGAGCCGGGACAAGGGCACCGTCGGCCAGGCCGGCGGCGCCATGAAGCCGGGCGGAGCCGCCGAGGAGAAATCCTCGGGCGCGATGGAGAAATCCGGTGCCATGGAGAAGTCCGGCGGGATGGAGAAGTCCGGCGCGATGAACAAGAACGCGGCTGAAGAGAAGGCCGGCTCGGCGAAGGGCGAGCACGCCCAGGGCGCGCAGGACAAGTCCATGCAGGACAAGTCGAAGAGCACGATGGACAAGTCCCAAATGGACAAGTCCAAGAGCTCTGAGACAGATACCAAGAGCGGCAACATGAACGCCCAGACCAAGGGCGCGGACAGCAAGGCTGGCGACACCAAGTCTCAGACCACGACCGGCACCGCCTCTGCGACCGCTTCCGCTCCGCCTCCCGAGAAGCGGACCGAAATCTCCACCGCGATCAAGTCGACCAAGATCGAGGAGACCACCAACGTCAACTTCAACATCTCGGTGGGAGCCGCGGTCCCGGCGTCCGTCCACTTCCACCCGCTGCCGCCCCGGATCGTCGAGATCTACCCGCAGTGGCGCGGCTATGAAGTGATCTTCGTCCGCGGCCAGTACGTGATCGTCCGCCCGCAGACGCGCGAGATCGTCTACATCATCGAAGGCTAAGGCCGGATACCGGCAACCTCAGGGGGCGGGCAGCAATGCCCGCCCTTTGGCGTTGGCGCGGCAGCCATGCTTTGGACTGGTTAACAAGCAATTTCCGTAGCTTCCGCACAGGTTTTTGCACTCCGGATGAGGTACCTGAAGCCGCCTGGGAGGCCCTTCAAGGCTTCCCCTCACGCGCTTTGTTACCTATAACCCCGGCACGCCGAAGCACCTCTTTGCGGGATTGGAATGGCCGAACCAGCAACCGACACGATCCTCGTCCTCAACGGGCCGAACCTCAACATGTTGGGGACGCGCGAGCCCGAGAAGTACGGCCATGCCACGCTGGCCGACGTCGAGGCGCTGTGCCGGGAGACCGCGGCGACGTTCGGTCTCAAGGCCGATTGCCGGCAGTCCAACCGCGAAGGCGAGTTGATCGACTTCATCCACGAGGCGCATGCCCGCAAGATGAAGGGCATCATCGTCAATGCCGGCGGCTATTCGCACACCTCGATCGCACTGCACGACGCCCTGCTCGCGGTGCAGATCCCGACGGTCGAGGTTCATGTAACCAACATCCACGCCCGCGAGAGCTTCCGTCACCACTCCTATACGGCACGCGCGGCGTTCGCCTCGCTCTGCGGTTTCGGCATCGAGGGTTACCGCCTCGCCATCCAGGGCCTTGCCGCCAAGCTTGCCATCAAGCCCAAAGCCTGAAGCCCCCTCATCAAACAGAACATTCGGATCAAAGAACATGGCGCGCCAGCCAGACGACAAAGCAGCCGCAAAGTTTTCCAGTGAGGATTCCGCGCTCGTCCGCGAGCTCGCTTTGCTGCTCGATGAGACCAGCCTCACCGAGATCGAGATCGAACGCGCAGGCTTGCGCCTGCGCGTCGCCCGCAACCTCAGCGTCGCCGCGACCATGCCTATGCCGATGGCTGCCGCTCCCGCCGCCCTGCCGGTCGCCTCGGCCGCGCCTGCCGCCGCCGGACCCGACCTGTCGAAGCATCCCGGCGCCGTCAGCTCGCCAATGGTCGGCACCGCCTATTGGGCGCCGGAGCCCGGCGCCAAGCCGTTCATCGAAGTCGGAACCAAGGTCTCGGTCGGCCAAACGCTGCTGATCATCGAAGCCATGAAGACCATGAACCAGATTCCCTCGCCGCGCGCCGGCACGGTGACGCAGATCCTGGTCGAGGACGGCCAGCCGGTCGAGTACGGCGAGCCGCTGGTCATCATTGAATAAATAAGCGAATGGCGAATAGCGAATGATGCCCGTCTTGCCACTCGCTGTTCGCTACTCCCTCTTCGCCCGCTGAGGCACCATGTTCGACAAGATCCTCATAGCCAATCGCGGCGAGATCGCCCTTCGCATCCTCAGAGCGTGCAAGGAGCTCGGGATCGCCACCGTCGCCGTGCACTCCACTGCCGACGCCGACGCCATGCATGTGCGCCTGTCGGACGAGAGCGTCTGCATCGGGCCGCCGGCGTCCAAGGACAGCTATCTCAACGTGCCCGCGCTGCTCGCGGCGTGCGAGATCACCGGCGCCGACGCCGTGCATCCCGGCTACGGCTTCCTGTCGGAGAACGCGCGCTTTGCGGAGATCCTCGCCGAGCACAATCTGCATTTCATCGGTCCCAAGGCCGAGCACATCCGCCTGATGGGCGACAAGATCGAGGCCAAGAAGACCGCCAAGAAGCTCGGCATCCCCGTGGTGCCCGGCTCGGACGGCGCCGTCGGGCCCGACGACGACGCCATGGCGATCGCAAAGCAGATCGGCTTTCCGGTGCTGGTGAAGGCTGCCGCCGGCGGCGGCGGCCGGGGCATGAAGGTCGCGCACAGCGAGGCCGACCTTCTGGTCGCGCTGTCGACGGCGGCCAACGAAGCCAAGTCCGCCTTTGGCGATGCGTCCGTCTACCTCGAAAAATACCTCCAGAAGCCGCGCCACATCGAGATCCAGATTCTCGGCGACGGCCGCGGCGGCGCGATCCATCTCGGCGAGCGCGACTGCTCGCTGCAGCGCCGCCACCAGAAGGTCTGGGAGGAAGGTCCCTCGCCGGTCCTTGACGCCGCCGCGCGCGCCAAGATCGGCGAGACCTGCGCGAAAGCCATGCGCGACATGAAATATCTGGGCGTCGGCACCATCGAGTTCCTTTACGAGGACGGCGAGTTCTACTTCATCGAGATGAACACCCGCATCCAGGTCGAGCATCCCGTCACCGAGAGCATTACCGACATCGACCTCGTGCTGGAGCAGATCCGCATCGCCGCCGGGGGCGATTTGCCGGCAAGGCAGCAAGATATCCAGGTGATCGGCCATGCGATCGAGTGCCGCATCAACGCCGAGAATCCCCAGACCTTCCGCCCCTCACCCGGCCGCATATTGCAGTACCATCCGCCCGGCGGACTGGGGGTGCGGATCGATTCCGCCGTCTACCAGGGCTACACGATCCCGCCCTATTACGATTCGCTGGTCGGCAAGCTGATCGTGCACGGCAAAACCCGCGCCGAATGCCTGATGCGGCTTCGCCGGGCGCTGGACGAGATGGTGGTGGAGGGCATCGAGACCACGCTGCCCCTGTTCCGCGCGCTGGTGCGGGAAGGCGACATCATCAACGGCGATTACCACATCCACTGGCTGGAACAGTATTTGGCCGGCAAGGATCCCACCCCGCAATAAATCCCGCCCCGGCGGGAACCCTTTGGCCCCTATTGCGTTCTCGACGCGGGGACAGTTCCAAGGGGGCGCTTTGATTTCTACCGAACGTGACAGAGCGAGGCCGTCGTGACGGCCGAGGCCCAACGACGGCGCGCATTCTGGCAGATCCTGCTGATCGCGGCGGGTCTTCTGATTCTGGCCGTCATCAGCGCCGGCTCGGTCTATCTCGTCAACAAGGCGCGCGAGGACAGCAAGTGGGTGGTTCACACCATCGAGGTGGAGAACCAGATCAACAGCCTGCTGCTGGAGATCCGGCGCGCGGAAAGCTCCGCCCGGGGGTTCCTGCTGACCCAGGCAGAAGGCTTCAAAATCGACCACGAAAAGGCCGTGGAGGCGATCGTCCCGGCGCTGGACAAGCTGACACGCCAAAGCGGCGACAATCCCGCGCAACGCGAGAACGTCGAAAAACTGAGCGCTGCGATCGAGACGCGCCTCGGCCAGTTCGCGCAGGAAATGGAGTTCATCCGCCAAGGCCAGCCCGACAAGGCCGCCGCGTTGATCCGCGAAGTCGTCTCCACCGACGCCACGGCCGCCATCACCAGGATCGCAACGGGCATGATCCAGGAAGAGGAACGGCTGTTCCGGCTGCGCTCGGAAAATGCCGACCGCAGCCAGACCTTCGCTGCCTCGATGACGGGCATCGGCTCCGGCCTCGTCGTGCTGTTGGCCTTGATCTCGACATGGCTGGTGCGGCGCTCGGCCCGCGCCCGTGACGAGGCTGAAGCGCGGCTGCGCGATGCCAACGTCAACCTGGAGTCCGTCGTCGACGAGCGCACGGCGGATCTGCGCGAGGCCAACGACGAGATCCAACGCTTCGCCTATATCGTCAGCCACGATCTGCGCTCGCCGCTCGTGAACATCATGGGCTTCACCAGCGAGCTTGAAGAGCTCGGCGGCGACATCTTCCACCGCATCGGCAGCCTTGCTCACGTTTCCGCGGAGGGCGCGCCGCTGGCCCCCGCGGGGCCGGGCGAAATCGTGCTCGAGGGCGCCGATAAGCAGCTCTCGGAGGACTTTTCCGAAGCGCTCGGCTTCATCAAGACCTCGATCGCCAAGATGGACCGGCTGATCTCGGCCATCCTCAACCTCACCCGCGAGGGCCGCCGCGAATTCCAGCCCGTGAAGATCGACACGCGGGAGATGATCGAGGCCGTCGTGTCGACGCTGGCGCATCAGGCGGCGGAGGCACAGGCCGAGATTCGCCTCGAGCCGCTGCCTGATATCGTGAGCGACCGCCTCGCACTCGAGCAGATCTTCTCGAATCTGATCGACAACGCCATCAAGTACCTGAAAAGCGGCGTGCCCGGCGAGATCAGAATCCGCGGGCGGACCAAGCTCGGCTACGCCATCTTCGAGATCAGCGACAACGGCCGCGGGATCGATCCGAAGGATCACCAGCGTATCTTCGACCTGTTCCGCCGGGCAGGAACCCAGGACAAGCCCGGCCAGGGCATCGGTCTTGCGCATGTGCGTGCACTTGTGCGTCGCCTCGGCGGCACCATGTCGGTATCATCGGAACTGAACGCGGGCAGCACCTTCACCATCACGCTGCCGATCGCCTGGAATGAGAGCAACCGGAACGCAGAACGATGACCCAGCCAGTCACCATCATCATGATCGAGGACGACGAGGGCCACGCCCGCCTGATCGAGCGCAACATCCGCCGCTCGGGGGTCAACAACGAGATCGTGTCCTTCCAGAACGGCACGGATGCGATGCAGCACCTGTTCGGCGCCGACGGCTCCGGGCTCGTGCAGAAGGGCAACGCGCTCCTGATCCTGCTCGACCTCAACCTGCCCGACATGACCGGGATCGACATCCTCAGGCAGATCAAGGAAAACAAATATCTGAAGGCCTCGCCCGTGGTGGTGCTGACCACCACCGACGACAGCCAGGAAATCAAGCGTTGCTACGAGCTCGGCTGCAACGTCTACATCACCAAGCCCGTCAACTACGAGAATTTCGCCAATGCCATCCGGCAGCTCGGCCTGTTCTTCTCGGTCATCCAGGTCCCGCCCGCCGCCCCATGAACCAGCGCACGCCCACCCTGCTCTACATCGATGACGACGGTGCGCTGGCGCGCCTGGTCGATCGCGGCCTGACGCGGCGCGGCTACAAGGTCGTCCATGCCGCCAGCGGCGAGGAAGGCCTGGAGCGCATCCGCCGCGCGGTTGCCCAAGGAAACACCGATGGCGGTATCGACGTGGTCGCGCTCGACCAGTACATGCCCGGCCTCGATGGCCTCGAGACACTGGAGCAGATCATGGCGATCCCGGGCGCCCCGCCCGTGGTGTTCGTCACGGCCTCGCAGGACTCCAACATCGCCGTCACCGCGCTGAAGGCGGGCGCGGCCGATTATCTCGTCAAGGACGTCACCGGCGATTTCATACCCCTGCTCCACGTCGCGACCGAGGGCGCGCTGCGCCAGGCCGAATTGCAGAAGGCGCGCGAGGAGGCGGAAGCCGAGATCCATGCCTCGCGCGACCGCTATGCCGCCCTTGCGGCAGAACGCGAGATGCTGCTGCGCGAGGTCAACCACCGCGTCGGCAATTCGCTTCAGATCATCGCCTCGCTGCTCCACCTTCAGGCCAGCTCCGCCGCGCAGGACGAGGTCAAGGCGGCGCTGACCAATGCGATGGGCCGCGTCGCCGCGGTCGCGCAGGTGCACCGCCGCCTCTACACCTCGCAGGACCTGAAGAGCGTGGTCCTGAACCAGTATCTGGACTCGCTGCTCGAGGATCTCCGCCGCTCGGCCGAAGGTAACCGGATGTCTCGCCTGACGCTGAAGGCCGAGCCGATCGAGATCGACCCGGACCGCGCGGTCGCCGTCGGCATCATCGTCAACGAGCTGGTGATGAACGCGGTGAAATACGCCTATCCCGACGGCGCCGGCCCGATCCATGTCGAGCTGAACGCACAGGGCGACGATCTCCTGCTGTCGATCACCGACAACGGCGTCGGCGACAACGTCAAGGCCGATCCGCGCTCCACCGGCATGGGCCAGCGCATCGTCGCGGCCATGGCCTCCAAGCTCGACGCCTCGGTCGAGCGCGATCCCACCCATTCCGGAACCCGGATCGTGCTGAAGTTCGGCCGCGTGACCCCAAGCCTCGGCAAGACCAGCACCGCCGCCGCGGGCTGAGCTGGCGCCCTGCTGCGCCCCATCGCAACCGCATCGCGATCCTGCTATGATTGCGCACCATGACTTCGCGTGACTCCGCTTCGTCTGAAATCACCCCGGCCGTGCTGCTGCGCGCCTACGCCTGCGGCATCTTCCCGATGGCGGAAAGCGCCGACGATCCGACCCTGTTCTGGGTCGAGCCGGAGCTTCGCGGCGTCATCCCCCTCGCCGGATTTCGCGTCGCCTCGCGGCTTGCACGCACCGTGCGCTCGGATGCGTTTCGCGTGACGGTGAACACCGCATTCAAGGCGACGATCGCCGGCTGCGCCGCGCCGCAGGAAGGACGCGAGGACACCTGGATCAACAAGCGCATCCGCGACCTCTATGGCGGCCTGTACGAGCTCGGCCATTGCCACAGCGTCGAGGCCTGGCAGGGCGATGATCTCGTCGGCGGGCTGTACGGCGTCAGCCTGGGACGCGCCTTCTTCGGCGAGAGCATGTTCCACACCGCGCGCGATGCTTCAAAGGTCGCGCTCGTGCATCTGGTCGCGCGGCTGATTTACGGCGGCTTCGAGCTGCTCGACACGCAATATGTCACGGAGCACCTGAAGAGCTTTGGCGCGGTCGAGATCTCGCGGCGGCGCTACACCGCGCTGCTCGACAAGGCGCTGACCGGCGAGCCCGGCGATTTCCTCCGGCTCTCACCCGGTGACGCGATCCCGGGCGCACGCGCGCTCGAGATCATCGCCTCGCGACAATAGTCGATAGTCGTCTTAGCGGCCAAACCCGGGGGGATTTGGCCTAGCGGCCAAACCCGGGGATACCGAACAGACCCGGCCGCTGCTCTGGCGGCGGAGGCGGCGGCGGCGCCGGTTGCTGCGGCTGGATCGGCGGCAGAGGCTGCGGCGGACGCTGCTGCACCTGCTTGGGCGCGGCCTTCTTCTGTGCGGGCGGCGGCGGAGCCGGCGGCTTGGTCGCAGGATCCGGTGCAGCGGTCGCGATGGTCTGCTGCGGCTCTTTGCAGTCGGTGAGCCAGATGTCGTAGATCGGGTGCTCGACGCCGTGCAGGCCCGGGCTTGCCGCGTACATCCAGCCCGAGAAGATCCGCTTCACCTCCCCTTGCAGGGTGATCTCGTCGACCTCGACGAAGGCGTCGGTATTGGCGGCCTCCGTCGCCGGCCGCGTGTAGCAGGCGTCGGTCTTGACCCTGAGCGCGCCGAACTGGACGGTCTCGCCGATCTCCTCGTCGAAATTGATGATGCGCCCGGTGATCTTGTCGAGGCCGGAGAAGGTCGCCTTCTTGTTCACGATCTTCTGCGCCGGCGGTTCGGTGACCACCTCGTCGCCCGGCTGGAGGCTCGCCGGGGTCTGCGGCACGGCGCCGCCCGGTCCGCCCTTCTGCTGCGGCTGACGCCCCGGCGCGCCCGGCTGGGCGCCGCCTGGCGGCGCAACCGCCACGGGCGGCGGCTGGTTGGGTGGGGCCACGGTGGAGCCCGGCGGCGGCGCCAACGGCTGGGTCTCGACCGGCCCCGGCATCACATTGCCCTGCCGTCCCTGAGGCGGCGGAGGCATCGGGCGCGACGGCAGCACGCGGCCCTGCGGCGGCAGCTCCGGCACCTCTTCGTCGTCGTCGGGGATCTGCTGCGGTTGCGGCTGGCCGCGCGGAATATTACCGGGCGGCCGCAGCGGCGGCGGGTCGGAAAAGATCGTGCCGATTTGCGCCTGAGCCGGCGTCGCGGCCGTCAGTGCGGTGGCGGCCAAAAGCGCCGCAAGACCTGTCAGAGTAATGGTTCGAAACATCTCGCGCGGCTTCAACAGCGAATCGGGCTTGCTGGACATTCTACAGGGGATACCGCCGCTCGCAGGCCCTCCGGTTAACACGGCGAATACGGCGGGGGAAGGGCGGCATCCCTGCCCTTCCCGGCCGAGTCTGGCCAGACCGGCTGCCGAATGGGATAGTCGGACGCCCCTCCCAGGGGCGCGAGGCGGGCATCGCCTTCCGAATGCCCCCGACTGGAAACACCCCGAGGTCACTCCCCATGCCCGTTGTGCTCGATCCCGATGCCGCTGCCGTCTACAAGGCCTTCCAGGACGCCGGCCGCCCGGCCTACGAGACCCTGACGGCGCCCGAGGCCCGCGCCTATTACGCGCAGGCCCGCTTTGCCACCAACCCCGAGCCGCCCGAACTTGCCCGCGTCGCACAGCTTGCGATCCCGGCGCCGCACGGGGAGATTCCGGCCCGCCTCTACGTTCCGAAGGAGCCGCGCCGGCAAGATGGACTGTCGCCGGCGCTTGTATTCTTCCATGGCGGCGGCTGGGTGATCGGCGATCTCGACTCCCATGATGTCGCCTGCCGGCAGCTTGCCGACGCCGGCGCGCTGATCGTGATCTCGGTCGATTACCGCCTCGCCCCCGAGCACAAATTTCCCGCGGCCGCCGATGACGCCATCGCGGCGACCAAATGGGTTGCCGCCAACGCACGCGAGCTCGGCATCGACGCCGCCCGCCTTTCCATCGGCGGCGACAGCGCCGGCGGCAACCTCACCGCGGTCGTCGCGCTCGCCGCGCGCGATGCCGGCGGCCCTGCGCTCGCGGGCCAGGTGCTGATCTATCCCGCCACCGACTTCGCCATGACCCACGGCTCCCACAGCGAGCCCGAGACCAGCGTGCTGCTGACGCATTCGGTGATCCGCTGGTTCCGCGACCACTACCTCAACGGCGCCGCGGACATCCACGATTGGCGCGCGTCGCCGGCACGGGCGCAAGATCTTGCGGGCCTGCCGCCGGCCTACGTGCTGACCGCCGGCGCCGATCCACTGCGGGACGAGGGCAACGAATACGCCGCGCGCCTGAAGCAGGCCGGCGTACCCGTCACGTTCAAGCATTATCCCGGCCAGTTCCACGGGTTCTTTACGATGGGCAAGCTGCTGCCACAGGCCAATGTCGCTATCGGCGAGATCGGCGCGTGGCTGAAGGGATTGGGATAGCCCGTAGCCCGACACTCATAGATGCCTTCCATCCTCGCAACTGCTCTCGCCCTTCCTTTGCGCGTCCTGACCTGGCTCGGCAGCCAGGGCACCCGCGGCGTCGCCGCAGTCGTGTTCATCGCAGCCGCGGTGCCGCCGCTCGGCGCATTGCTGCGTCCGTATCTCACCGAGGCCATCCTCGGCCTGCTCTGCATCTCCTTCATGCGGGTCGATCTGGCCGCGCTCTACAGCCATCTGCGCCGCCCGGCGCTGGTTGCAACTGCCACGGCCTGGACCACGATCGGCGTGCCGTTGATCGTCGGCTTGATCGCGCACGCAACCGGGCTCACGGCCCGCGCGCCCGGGCTTTCGCTCGCGCTGATGCTCCAGAGCATGGCCTCACCGATGATGGCCTCGCCTGCCCTCGCCGCATTGATGGGACTCGATGCCACGCTCGTGCTGATCACGCTGGTGACCTCGACCGCGCTGGTGCCCTTCACTGCCTCGATTTTCGCAGGCCTCTTCCTCGGCGACATGCTGAGCATCACGCCGCTGACGCTGGGCCTGAAACTGCTCGGCATCCTCACAGCATCGCTGCTGGCCGCGACCGCCATCCGCTGGATTGTCGGCGCGGAGGCAATCCAGCGTCACAAGACGCCGATCGACGGCCTCAACATCATCATCCTCTTCATCTTCGCCGCCGCGGTCATGGGCGATGTCGTCAGCGACCTCCTCGCTCAGCCGCTTGTCACCATCAGCCTCACAGCTCTGTCCTTCGCGATCTACTTCGCCCTGCTCGCCGTCACCACGCTGCTGTTCCGCCGCATCGGCACCGGACGCGCGCTGGCACTCGGGCTGATGGTGTCACAGCGCAATCTCGGCCTGATGCTGGCGGCGACGGCCGGCGCATTGCCGCCCGCCACCTGGCTCTATTTCGCGGTGACGCAGTTTCCAATTCACCTCGCGCCGTACATGCTGATGCCGATCGCGCGGCGGCTGACGGGGCGCGCGCAGGCCCCCGGCTCCGCTGCGGCGAGCTCCCCCTAACCCGCGCGCGCCGCGCGCCGCAGCGCCTGCGGCGGCTGGCCGAAGGCGCGCCGCCACGGATCCGGATCACGGAAAACGCCCTTCTGACCTCATTCGAAGTACGAGTATCGGAGTATCGCTACTGGCGTCTTCTAAGAAACTATAATAGGTTGTATTTTTTATCTCGCTCGCATGGAGAAAATTATGGGCGACAATTTCAGCAACATCTCGCAATCAGTAATTTATAATAGATCGTTGGTCAAAGACTCATCTGCAATGCTCTCCACCGCGGGAAATGCAGCAGCAGCAGAAGCGATAACAAAAGTCGCCAAGCTGGTAGAGGAGTCCGGCAACAAAGAAGCAGAGGAATTGTTTGCTCAATTCAACGAGGAACTTCAGAAACCAGAACCACGTAAATCTCTGTTACGTAGATCCTGGGATAGTTTAGTTGCAGTTTTACCCGCGGTGACAGCTGTTGCTGGCGCAGCAGCCGCCATTAGCAAGCTATTCAGCTGACCAACAAAATTCTCAATGACCGGCTATCAGGATGAAACGCAACCTTGTGTTGGAACATTCTATTCCGCCTGCGGCATTCAATGATAAGCGTTTGAGGCGTGAGGACATAATCGACCTATTCTCAGATTTTCTCGATACATATTTATACTCAAAGTCATCCAATGCTGACGAACGTCAGTCCGCAGCCAATCCCCGCCAGCGAAAACAGCTGGAGTTCGCTGATAACCGCGCCTTCTGGGAGCAGGTGCTGGGACGGCGATTGAGGGAAGGAAGACGAGTCGCGCTGATCAACTTCACCGTGACTGAATGGGCCCCGCTATCACCCGGCAGGTTCTTCACGACACGCGCGGCTGAAGCGCGTCAGCTGGCCGATGACATGTATCGGCGCGATGATTACGAATATCTTCCTCTCGGAAAACAAGAAATGATTCTGGGAGGCGTCGGATCAATCAGGCTCGCCAGCAAAGTTCTCCAAGAAGGCAGATATGTGATCTTAGGTGCATCGAGCACAGGCGCTTCACACGAAGGCATTCCTATTTGTGTGCCAGAGGAAATCGCCGACGAGATACGAGATCAATTGGCAGACCGAAGGGCAGCCCTAAGCGACATAAAAGGCACTGTACGCTACTTACCCAAATCACTGTCCGTCTTTCAATATGACAATAAGATACCCAGAATCGCTTTATTTGCCGACGAGATTCAGGTCGCGCCTAGAAGGCCCCAAAGCCCATTAGTCACTATTGCGATCGCTTACAGCACTGAAAGATCAGAATATCTATCGACTGCCGGACCATCGAGCTTAGAAAAACAATGGTGCTACGCATCATTCGACCCGACGGATCGCACACGCTCCATGGAAGACGCGATCGATTGGATGAAAGGTTTTACGACCAGATACGGCGCGGGAGACAATCCCCCTATCCTGTTTGATTTCGATGAACTCTACGATCATTTCCCGCAGCAGGTGGAAATTTCGTTGCGATCTCTTTTCGGCCGAAGGATCGATGTTGAAGGAATCTTGCGTCAAGGGACCGATCGGCCGGGAATCGAGATCAACATAAACGGCAAGATAGTCATGGGGGACAATTTCGAGAACATCTCGTCATCGCAGATTATAAACCGCAGTGTTGTTTGGAGCGTACCCAGCGCCGTTGACCTCCAATGGGAAGTGCAGAAAATCGGGTCTCCGAAACTCGAAGCCCTATTCGAGAGCTTCACGAACATCGGTGCAGGCCGCCAACCGTCCCTTGGCGCTTGGTGGGAACTTCGCTCGGAGCTTCGGAAGACTGCAGGAGATCTACCCGTCATAGACGAAATAACCCGCCAGCTAGCCGGAAGGCTTCGCTTCGGCATGATGTCACTGCGAAATAGGTTGTTTGACATCGTACATGCCTCTCACGGTCTCGACAGCGAACCTTTTTCGGAATTTATTCAGCACAATAGTGATCTCGCTGTTCTTTTGGATTTGGTCCAGAGGGTACGTGCGAGATTTGCTCGAATAGGAGAAGACGAGCAACTGGATCGATCCCTATGCATGGATGCTCTTCAGCTAAGAGGAGAGACGGACTGGGTAGACGCGCGTCGCTTGGCAGAACTTGGAGCAGTTGCTCTTCGGGAAGATAAGCGGGGAACGTCTTTATTATTCGTCGCTATGCTAGAAGACATTCGAGAAAGCCGATTGGGATCGGCGAAGTCGAAGCTCAAGAATCTAAGCGAAATATTGCCTGAGCTCGACGGCAAGCTATCTGATTACGTGGAAGATATTTGTTCCTCGTAGAAAACTCAGCAACCGCGCATAGTTCGCACGAGCCTAGCCTGCCGGGCGTCCGCAGACACCTTTCCACGCTCCATCGCTGGAGGACTTTAGGGATGCGCGGCGTTTCTCTTCCATCAGCTTCCTAACCCGCCCGCGCCGCGCGCCGCAGCGCCTGTGGCGGCTGGCCGAAGGCGCGGATGAAGGCTCGCCGCATCCGCTCGGGATCGCGGAAGCCGGTCGCCTCAGCAACGAGCTCGATGCCCTCGCGCGAGGACTGCACGCGCTCACGCGCGACTTCGAGGCGGAGCCGCTCGATCGCCTTCGACGGCGTCGTGCCGGTTTCGGCGGCGAAGGCCCGGGCAAAATGCCGCGCGCTCATGCCGGCGCGATCGGCGAGATCTTCAACAGTCAGCCTCGTGTCGAGATTCTCGCGCGCCCAGGACAGCAGCGCGCCGAAGCGGCCGTTCGGCGCCTTCAGTTCCAGCAGAGAGGAGAACTGCGACTGGCCGCCGCTGCGGCGATGATACAGCACGAGGTGACGCGCGGCCTGCTGCGCGATCTCCTCGCCATGATCTTCGGACACCATCGCGAGCGCAAGGTCGATCCCTGCGGTGATGCCCGCCGACGTCCACACATTGCCGTCGCGGGTGAATATCTGGTCCGGCTCGAACTTCACCTTGGGATAACGCGCGACGAAATCGCGCGTGCGCCCCCAATGCGTGGTGGCGCGGCGGCCATCGAGCAGGCCGGCCTCGGCCAGCACATAAGCGCCCGAGCAGACGCTTGCGACCCGCACGCCGCGCTTGGCCAGCCGCTGCACGAAGGCGCGCGTTGCCTCGCAACGCGCCGCATCCGTTACGCCAACGCCGCCCGCGATGATCAGCGTGGTGATCGCATTCGCCGACTTGAAATCACGCGCCATCATCTCGACGCCCGACGAGCTGCGCACAGGGCCCGCGTTCAGCGCCAGCACTCGTAGCGCCAGCGGCGTGCCGGCGCAGCGCGCCGCGACCTCGAACACCGAGATCGGACCTGCCGCATCGAGCAGCTGAAAGTCCGGGAAGATCAGAATGCCGATCATGGTCAATGTCCGAAATAGTGGGAATTATGCCATTTCAGACGCAAAGGCAGCATGCCATTCTGCGCGCGTCAAGCTCATCTTTGAAAGGATCCGCCGATGTCGTCACCGCTCCAGATCGGTCTCCTGATATTTCCGCGCGTCACCCAGCTCGACTTCACCGGTCCCTTGCAGGTGTTCGCCATGGTGCCCGGTGCGAAGCTGCATTTGATCTGGAAGCGGATCGAGCCGGTGCCGAGCGATTCCGTGCTGACACTGACGCCGACCACGACGTTCGCGGACTGCCCGCAGCTCGACGTGATCTGCGTGCCGGGCGGCGGCGGCACCAACGATCTGCTCAACGACGAGGAGGTGCTCGGCTTCCTGCGCAGGCAGGCCGCGGGCGCACAATACGTGACCTCGGTCTGCACGGGATCGCTGGCGCTCGGCGCCGCCGGCCTGCTGAAGGGCTACCGTGCCGCCACCCATTGGAGCGCGATGGAGATGCTCAGCCAGTTCGGCGCGACGCCGACGAAGACGCGCGTCTGCATCGACCGCAACCGCATCACCGGCGGCGGCGTCACCGCGGGCATCGACTTTGCGCTGACGCTGGTGTCGATCCTGGTCGATCGCACCACGGCGGAAGCGATCCAGCTCCAGATGGAATACAACCCCGCCCCGCCGTTCAACTCCGGCTCGCCGGATACGGCATCGGCCGAAGTGATGGCCTTGCTGAAGGAACGTGGCGCGCAAAACCAGGCGCGGCGCCTCGAGGCCGTGAAGCGCGCGGCGGAACGGGTCGCTTAATCTCCACTCTCGTGTCCTGGGCGCCGCACAAACGCTCTGGACCACCGGACTGCTGACATGACGTTGGCAGGAGCCTGCCGCGACAATCCGCCTCGTGCGCCGCTCCGGCCTCCCGGCCGCGCGCGCAAGGGAGGATCTGACCATGGCGCGGTACCGGCTGCATTGTGTCGGAGCCTCGGGCAATTCATTCAAGGTTGCCCTCTTCCTCAACTGCGCCGGGCTCGACTGGGAGCCGGTCGGTGTCGACTTCGCTGGCGGTGAGACCCGCACTTCTGACTGGCGGGCCGCAGCCAACGTCATGGGCGAAATTCCTGTCCTCGAAGTCGATGGCCGGCATATGAGCCAGTCAGGTGCGATCCTGATGTGGCTCGCCGAGACTCACGGCGTGTTCGCTCCGACCCGCCAGGAGACCTTCGAGACGATGCGCTGGCTGCTGTTCGACAATCACAAATTCACGTCAAGCTTTGCGCAGCACCGGTTTCAGCGATGCTTCGTGCCGGAGCCGTGCCATCCGGCCGTGCTGGCCTACCTGCGTGCGCGCACCGAAAGCGCCTTCTCGATCGTGGAACGTCACCTCTCCGACCGCCGCTTCATGCTGGGCGACCGCCCGACGATCATCGATTTCTCGCTGTTGGGCTACCTCTACTATCCGGCCGAGGAGACAGGCTTCGATCTTGCGGCCGCCTTCCCCGCCATTGACGACTGGCGCCGGCGTGTCACGGAGCTGCCGGGCTGGAAGCCGCCTTATGAGATGATGCCGGCCGGCAACTCGTCACCGCTTCATCTGAATCGCTGCGAAGCGGAAAGCGCCGGCCGTTGATCGCCTCCATGTCCAGGGCGCGCGGTGTGGGAAGTGCTGCGTCCGGGGCACGAGACGTCGCGCAAGTCCCCAACAGAAAAAGGCCGCTCGGTTTCCCAAGCGGCCTTTCCTGTCTTACGGCGGCTGCACATTCCCATCGGGCGATGTCGGAGCTTCCAGACCGGGGGCCTATCTCCCGATCGAGTCCTTCCTCGGCGGCCGCTGCATCTCGGGACAGTCGCGAACTGTTGCCCGAACCGAACGCAATGGTCTCCCATCTCCGTAAGATGGGATCATTGAGCCGCATCGCTCGCGTTGGTGCAACGGCCGCGCATGCGCCGTCCCCGCTGTTCCCGTTGTCCACAGCTGTTCGCGCGGATGCATATGCATCCGCTTCTGACGTCGACGATGGCGGCTGGCGCGTTGGCCTGAAGCTAGCCAGGGGTCCAGGGCTGGTAGTCGCCGGTCGCCTTGGGCCGCTTGCCGCTGGCGAGGGTCGAGCCCGAGGGACGATAGGCCATTGCCGTGCCGGTGAGATTCGGCTGGTGCGGCTTCTCCCACTCGCGCGGCTGGTAGTTGTCCTGCGTCGGCGGCACGTCGACGACGTGATGAATCCAGCCGTGCCAGGACGGCGGAATCCGGCTCGCCTCGGCATAGCCGTTGTAAACCACCCAGCGCCGCTCGAAGCCGAGGGTCGGATCGACCGCCCCGCCGCGGGTGCGATAGTAGAGATTGCCCTGCTCATCCTGGCCGACCAACTCCCCGTACCGCTTGGTCCAGAGCTGGGTGCCAAAAGTCTGGCCATTCCACCAGGTGAAGAACTTCAGGAAGAACTGTTTCATGCGGCAAGGGCCCTGCTTCGTCGGGCCCTGATGCCATCCGGGCGGCGAAATGTCCAGTCGGCGGCGGCAGCGGTGCCTCCGCGGATGTGACGACCGGTCCAGGCGCTGCCGCAAATCGGACGCGATCCATTCATGCCGGGTACAGCGGACGCGAGCGAGGCTCCATCGACGCGCAAACTGGCGTGATCCAAGGAACCCCGGCCCTCTCATAGGGTTTGCTTCCGGGAAAAGGAGTTTTAATCATGAAAAGTCTGAAAGTCTTGAGTGCCGCTGCGGCGGTGGCCTTGGTTCTCCCGCTGGCAACGCCGAGCTTCGCACAGGGCCATGGCGGTCGTGGTGGTGGCGGCGGCGCGCATTTCGGTGGCGGCGCGCGCATGGGCGGCGGCAGCTTCGGCGGCGGTGCGCGAATGGGTGGCGGCGGCGCCGCCTTCCACGGGGGTGGTGGCAATTTCGCGGCCGGCGCAGCGGCCCGTCCGAGCGGCGGCACGTCCTTCACCGGTGGCGCAGCCCGTAACTTCGCAGCCGCCAGCGGCGGCACCTGGCAGGGCCGGAGCGGCAACTGGAACGGCGGAAACAACTGGCACGGTGGAGGCTATCACCACCATCGCCGCGGCGGGTTCTGGCCGGGCTTTGCGGCCGGCGCGGCGATCGGCGGCCTGGGCTCCTACGCCTATTACGGCGGCGGCTATTATGACGACCCCTACTACTATGGCGACAGCTACTACGATGAGCCGTCAGTGGCGGTGGTCCCCGATAGCGGCGGCGATTCCACGGCGTATTGCGCGCAGCGCTACAAGTCGTACGACCCTGCTTCGGGCACCTATCTCGGCTATGACGGCCAGCGGCATCCCTGCCCGTAACTGCTCAGCTCACGTTTGAAGGAAGGCGTCGCAGCGCTGCGACGCCTTTTTTCGCGCGTTCATCCGTCACGGCGATGGCGCCCATATCGGGCCGCCGCCGGCGATGATGCGTACAAATCGACGTAAACGGACCCGTATTCACCGCACCGTGCATATCTCCCCTGATCCAATCCAAAATTGACCCGACCCACGATTCGCGGATATCACCAATGACAGTGGGGACTTCGATCTACTGGGAAGTGTCATGCCGCGTATTCTCGTGGTTGATGACGATCCGATGGTCGGCGCGACCATCGAGGTCCTCCTCCAACGTCAGGGCTTCGACGTCACGCTGGCCGACGGTGGTGAAACAGGACTGGCTGCGCTGGAAGCGCAGACGTTCGAGGTGATGCTGGTCGACATCTTCATGCCGCATATGCGCGGCTTCGAGTCGATCCGCATCTTTCATGAACGCGCGCCGGCTACTCCGCTGATCGCGATGTCCGGTTACGCCTTCGCATCATCCGCCTCGCCCTCTCCCGATTTCCTCCGCATGGCGCTCGAGCTGGGCGCAACGCGGTGCCTGCGCAAGCCGTTCACGCCCGAAACGCTGCTGACCACGATCCGGGAATGCCTCACGGGCGAGAGCGCGCAGCCGAAGGACAAGAAAGAAGCCCCTTGATTCCAACGCAGCGCGTCATTCTCGGTGCTGGACTTGCCATCCTCCTGATCATCACCGCAGCCTCGATCGCCCTCGACGTCAAGTCGCGGTCCGATGCGGCCTGGGTCAACCATACCGTCCAGGTGCAGAAGAAGATCTCCGATCTGCGCGTGCTGCTGCGCCGCGCCGAGAGTGCCGCGCGCGGCTTTGAACTCTACCGCAGCCCGGGCTTCAGCGCCGAGTTCGAGGCGGTCCACGCCGAGATCGCGCCGGCCCTTGCCGAGCTCAAGCGCGGCCTGCGCGACAACCCCGATCAGGTCACGCTGCTGGAGAGCATCGAACCGCTCGCGCTGCGTCGCGTCGAGATCGCCGCGACGGCGATGCGCCTGCGTGCCGCGAACGACGAGGCAGGCATTGCCGCGCTCAACGGCAAGGCCGAGGGCCGCGGCCTCATGGACACGGTAATGGCCAATCTCGACCATCTGAGCGCGGAGGAGGAACGCC
This sequence comes from Bradyrhizobium sp. UNPF46, assembly GCF_006658625.1. Classification (NCBI taxonomy): domain Bacteria; kingdom Pseudomonadati; phylum Pseudomonadota; class Alphaproteobacteria; order Hyphomicrobiales; family Nitrobacteraceae; genus Bradyrhizobium; species Bradyrhizobium sp. UNPF46. The sequence continues at coordinate 41,396 of NZ_LFJB01000047.1, read as the reverse complement.
TGCTCGCCGCGCGGTCCCAGGATTCGCGCCGTACCGGCATCGTGCTGCTCGGCATCGACGTCGCCGGCGCCGTGCTGATCCTGATGCTGGTCGCCCTGGTGATGCGCGAGAGCCGGCGCGCCACAGGGCAGCTGCAGAGCACGCTGAGCGAGACCACGGCCGCCAAGCAGGCGCTCGAAGCGGCGGTGGCCGAGCGCACCGAGCATCTGGTGACCGCGCATGACGAGCTGCGTTTGTCGGTCAACGTGCTCCAGAGCACGTTTCACAGCATGGCCGAGGCGGTGCTGGTGATCGATGCCGAGGGCAATGTCCTGCTGTCCAATCCGGCCGCCGAGCGCATGCTGCTGCATCGCACCGGCATGAACCTGCGCAATCTGCGTGCGATGTCGGAGGTGTTTCACGGCGACGGCGTCACGCCGATGGAGGCCGACGATCTGCCTTCGGTGCGCGTATTGCGCGGCGAGAAGTTCGAGGACATGGAGATGATCGTCCGCCCGCACAGCGGCAATCCTCCGCGTCATCTCATGATCAGCGGCAGGCCGATGCTGGACGGGCAAGGCGACATTTCCGGAGCGGTGCTGGTCTATCACGACGCGACCATGTCACGCGAGACCGAGCGGCAGTTGTACCAGTCGCAGAAGCTGGATGCGATCGGCAAGCTGACCGGCGGCGTCGCACACGACTTCAACAACATGCTGACCGTGATCTCCGGCAACACCGAGCTGCTGGTGGAGGGCCTGAAGCAGCAGCCCGAGCTGCAGCGCGTGGCGCGGCTGATCGACGACGCCGCCGAGCGCTGCGCCGAGCTGATCCAGCATCTGCTCGCCTTTGCGCGCCGGCAGCCGCTGCAGCCGCGCAACGTCGAGATCAACGCCGCGATCGCCGACATCGCAAAACTCCTGCGCCCCACCCTCGGCGAGCAGATCCAGATCGAGACCGTGCTGGAACAGGGGCCGATGACCGCGCATATCGATCCGTCCCGGCTCACCAATGCCGTGCTCAACATGGCGATCAACGCGCGCGACGCCATGCCGAACGGCGGCAAGCTGCTGCTGGAGACCCACCGCGTCGTACTGGACGAGGCCTACGCGCAGGCTCATGCGGACGTGGTGGCCGGTCCCTACGTCATGCTCGCCGTCAGCGACACCGGCACCGGCATGTCGCCCGACACCCAGCAGAAGGCATTCGAGCCCTTCTTCACCACCAAGGAGGTCGGCAAGGGAAGCGGCCTCGGCCTTTCCATGGTCTACGGCTTCGTCAAGCAGTCCGGCGGCCACATCAAGATCTACAGCGAGGAAGGCCACGGCACCACGATCAAGCTCTATCTGCCCCCGGGCGAAGGCACCGCGGAGGTTGCCCCCGTCGTCGCGCCGCAGGTCGAGGGCGGCGCCGAGACCATCTTCGTCGTCGAGGACGACAACCTCGTGCGCAACTTCGTCACCGCGCAGCTCCAGAGCCTCGGCTACAAGACCGTGGCCGCGCCCGACGGCAAGGCCGCGCTGGACTTGATCGAGGCCGGCCAGGCCTTCGACCTGCTGTTCACCGACGTCGTCATCCCCGGCGGCATGAGCGGGCGCGAGCTCGCCGAAGAGGTGGCCAGGCGCCGGCCGGGCCTGAAAGTGCTCTACACCTCCGGCTACACCGACAACGCCATCGTCCACCACGGCAAGCTCGACGACGGCGTGCTGCTGCTGACGAAACCGTATCGGAGAAACCAGCTGGCGGAGATGATCCGGAAGGCGCTGGGTGGGGCCTGACGACTCCCATCAAACGGTCGTTAGACTGACTTCGTTCAGAAATTCATTTCGAGTATCAAGCTGTCCGGCAAGTAGAAGCCATTGAGCGTTGAGGATTGTAGCGAAACCGTGCCACCGCCGGTCACTTTGGTCAATTTCTTAAGCGCCTGAATTGCTGGATGCTTCTCCTGCAGAAATTCCAGATCGCTGATTTCAAGATCAGGGAGTTCGGTTCGATGCTTTGAGATGATCTCCGCAGCGCGCCTATAGAACTCATGCTTGTCCTTAATATCCACGCTGGGAACAATCCAAAGCCGCCAAATGTTGCTCTCCGGATTCACAACCCACAGAGCCGCCCGCGGAGCCATTTTGTTTTGAGTGAGGAGTTCGACCAACAATCGTCCATTGCTCACCAGTTTGCTTTGATCCAAGCGAAAACTCCCGAATTGGGTTCAGCTATTGCATTAAGCAGCAATTGAGCTGAGTGCGTGTCCTTGACGTCGTATCGGCTCTCGGGCCCCCATTCTGTCACGACGGCCCAATTTGCAGCAAATACGGAATCTTGATCTTCTTTAGCTTTTAAGTCACTCGAAAGCCCCGCAATGCTGACCAACGGCTTGAATGAGTGCTGATAGATTGCATTCACGAAGGCCTTGTCGGGAATTACTTCGGCCAACATTAGTTTCGCTATGCATGCTTTCAGGCCAAGCTCGACCGAATAGCCCGCTAGATAATAAGCCCCTGAGTATCTCTTGTTCAAAAAGAGAATGTTAGCATCCTCCAATTTGTTCTGCGAAAGTACTTGCAAGTCTGCTCTCTTCAAACCGAAGGCCATACCTCAAAGACCCCGCAGCATATCTACTGGAAATAGCTAGAATGGGTAATCGGCGACCGAATTCAACTGAAAGGTGAATTCCGTCTTCCCCTCATCTGGAATACCCTAATTTCTACCGCGTCGCCAGCACCACCGCCGCCAGCGTGAAGATCAGCGCGGCGATCTGGCCCGGTCCCAGCGGCTCGTGCAGCGCGATCGCCGAGGCGACGACGCCGATCACGGGCACCGCCATGGTGCCGATCGCGGCGACCGAGGCCGGCAGGCGCGCCAGCGCTGCGAACCAGCTGACATAGGCGATGCAGAACTGCACCACGGTCGAGTAGACCAGCAGCCACCAGCCGAGCGGCGTCACCTTGTCCAGATGCGTGGTCTCGACCAAGAGGCCGATGATCGAGATCGGCAGGCAGCCGATGCCGATCTGCCAGGCCGCAGCCGTGATCGGCGGCAGGTGGATCGGGTATTTCTTCGAGAACACCGTGCCGACGGCAAAGCCGAGCGCGCCGCAGAGCGCCATGATGATGCCCGGCAGCTTCTCGACGCTGGCGGTGATGCCGTTGCCGCCCATGATCGAGGCGAGCCCGACGAAGGCCATCACCAGCCCCAGCGTACGCAGCACTGTGGGGCGCTCGCCCAGCACCGGCCAGGCGATGATCGAGGCCCAGACCGGCATCGTATAGGCGATCAGCGCCGCCTCGCTCGCGGGCAGCCAGAGCAGCGCCAGGCCCATCAGCACCATCCAGCCGGTGACGTTGAGCACGGCGGCGGTGAGCAGGCGCGGCCAGATTCCAGGCTCGACCCTCAGGCTCTGCCGGCGGACCAGCGCCAGCGCCGCCAGCAGCACCGCGCCCAGCACGCCCGTCACCCCGCGCAGGGTCAGCGGCGGCAGCTCGCCGATCAGGAATTTGGTCACGGGCCAATTGAAACCCCAGCCGATCGAGGTGATCGCGAGGAACATCAGGCCGGCCGGGGCGATGCGCGGTCGCGGCACCGGCCGAGTCGAATCAAGCATGGGGGTATCCGGCAAAATCGGGGCTCAGCTTGGCGCGGATTCGCACCCTTAACCACCACCTCGGCGGGCATGCCTGCCCTCACCTTCCGTAGGGCTACGTGAGTCCTGCTGACGCAATCCCTGCGCCCAAAAATATACCTGCCCTGTGAACAGCGGGATGAAGCGCCCGCAGCATCACGGGATGCAAATTTTTCCAGTTGGGAATCCTTCAGGACTCACCGATACTTGCCTCCACAACAGGCGCGGCCAGGCCCCCTGCTATCCCCCACAATCCACCACATTTAGTATTTGATTCAGGAACTCGCACTAGTTCTTGACGGGCGCAACGGAGAGTCCTAGCTTTCGGTCCGTTCGGCGCGAGTGAGTTTGCGTCCCGCCGGCACTCCCCCAAAGGGTCTCGCAAATCGGCACTCCGCCAAGCCAGCCAAAGGCAGCGGATGAGGGCTTGTCTGTCCTCGAAAGGCGGACTCTTCGGGCGCCAGAACGGGCCGGCAACAGGCTCGGATGGCATCGGTAGACGTTGTGACAGTGGGGCGTTGAACGCATGTCGCGCACATCCCCTTGGGGGCGGATGGGTGTGGATATGCCGGCGGGATGGATCGATGCACGCATCGCGCCATCGCGCCGGGAAAAAACAGGGCCGGGTCCACCGGCTGAACTGCGGAGCCCTCCGGCCAATGGCCAAAGGGGCACCGCGAAACGAAATGTCGACCCGGCACGCCTGAACGGAGGCGACCGGTCAAAGAAATAGGACGGGGCAAGACGATGCGGATTGAGCGGCGCCACACCACTTCGGGACAGTCACCTTACGCCGGGATCGATTTCCGGCTGACCACGTCGGAGATCAGGAATCCCGACGGCTCGGTCGTGTTCAAACTTGACGGCGTCGAGGTCCCGACCGCGTGGTCGCAGGTCGCCTCCGACGTGCTCGCCCAGAAGTATTTCCGTAAAGCGGGCGTTGCCGCGCGCCTGAAGAAGGTCGAGGAGGAATCCGTCCCCTCCTTCCTGTGGCGCTCCGTGCCCGACACCGAGGCGCTTAGCCTGCTTCCCGAGAAGGAGCGCTATGTCAGCGAGCTCTCGGCCAAGCAGGTGTTCGACCGCCTCGCCGGCTGCTGGACCTATTGGGGCTGGAAGGGCGGCTACTTCACCTCCGATGACGACGCCCAGGCCTTCTACGACGAGCTCCGCTACATGCTCGCCATGCAGATGGTCGCGCCGAACTCGCCGCAATGGTTCAACACCGGCCTGCACTGGGCCTATGGCATCGACGGCCCCGGCCAGGGCCACTATTACGTCGACCCCTTCACGGGCAAGCTGACCAAGTCCAAGTCGGCCTACGAGCATCCGCAACCGCACGCCTGCTTCATCCAGGGCGTCGGTGACGACCTCGTCAACGAGGGCGGCATCATGGACCTCTGGGTCCGCGAAGCCCGCTTGTTCAAGTACGGCTCCGGCACCGGCTCCAACTTCTCCCGCCTGCGCGGCGAAGGCGAGAAGCTGTCGGGCGGCGGCCGCTCGTCCGGCCTGATGAGCTTCCTCAAGATCGGCGACCGCGCCGCCGGCGCGATCAAGTCGGGCGGCACCACGCGCCGCGCCGCCAAGATGGTCGTGGTCGACGTCGATCACCCCGACATCGAGACCTATATCGACTGGAAGGTGAAGGAGGAGCAGAAGGTCGCCGCGCTGGTCACCGGCTCCAAGATCAACCAGAAGCACCTCAAGGCCGTGCTGAAGGCCTGCGTCAACTGCGAAGGCTCGGGCGACGATTGCTTCGACCCCGAGAAGAACCCTGCCCTCCGCCGCGAGATCAAGCTCGCGCGCCGCAGCCTCGTGCCTGACAATTACATCAAGCGCGTCATCCAGTTCGCCAAGCAGGGCTACAAGGACATCGCGTTCGACACCTACGACACCGACTGGGACAGCGAAGCCTATCTCACCGTCTCCGGCCAGAACTCCAACAACTCGGTCTCGCTGAAGGACGACTTCCTGCGCGCCGTGGAAACCGATGGCGACTGGAATCTGAACGCCCGCACCTCCAAGAAGGTGACGAAGACGCTGAAGGCGCGCGACCTCTGGGAAAAGATCGGTTACGCCGCCTGGGCCTCGGCCGACCCGGGCCTGCACTTCAACACCACCATGAACGACTGGCACACCTGCAAGGCGTCCGGCGACATCCGCGCGTCCAATCCGTGCTCGGAATACATGTTCCTGGACGACACCGCGTGCAACCTCGCCTCGGCCAACCTGCTGACGTTCTACAACACCGAGACCAAGCGGTTCGACGTCGCCGGCTACGAGCACCTCTGCCGGCTCTGGACCGTCGTGCTCGAAATCTCCGTGATGATGGCGCAGTTCCCGTCGAAGGCGATCGCCGAGCTCTCCTACGAGTTCCGCACGCTCGGCCTCGGCTACGCCAATATCGGCGGCCTGCTGATGACCATGGGCCTGCCCTATGACTCCAAGGAAGGCCGCGCGCTCTGTGGCGCGCTGACCGCCGTCATGACCGGCATCACCTACAAGACCTCCGCGGAAATCGCTGCTGAACTGGGTACATTTCCCGGCTACAAGAAGAACGCGCCGCACATGCTGCGCGTGATCCGCAACCACCGCCGCGCCGCCCATGGCCAGTCCAACGGCTACGAGGCGCTCAGCGTCAACCCGGTGCCGCTCGACCTCGTCTCGTGCCCGCAGCCAGACCTCGTCAGCCACGCCCAGGCGGCCTGGGATGCGGCGCTCGAGCTCGGCGAGAAGCACGGCTATCGCAACGCCCAGACCACGGTGATCGCGCCGACCGGCACGATTGGTCTCGTCATGGATTGCGACACCACCGGCATCGAGCCCGACTTCGCGCTGGTGAAGTTCAAGAAGCTCGCCGGCGGCGGCTACTTCAAGATCATCAACCGGGCGGTGCCGGCCGCGCTTCGTGCGCTCGGCTATCGCGAAGCTGAGATCGCGGAGATCGAGGCCTACGCCGTCGGCCACGGCTCGCTCTCCAACGCCCCCGGCATCAACGCCTCGACGCTGAAGGCCAAGGGCTTCACCGATGAAGCCATCGCCAAGGTCGAGAAGGCCCTGCCGACCGCCTTCGACATCAAGTTCGCCTTCAACAAATGGACCTTTGGCGAGGACTTCATCCGCGACCAGCTCGGCATCGGTGCCGAGGCGATCGCAGCCCCCGGCTTCGACCTGCTCCAGGCCGTCGGCTTCACCAAGCGCGAGATCGAGGCGGCCAACGTCCACATCTGCGGCGCGATGACGGTGGAAGGTGCTCCGCACCTCAAGGCCGAGCACTATCCGGTGTTCGACTGCGCCAATCCCTGCGGCAAGATCGGCAAGCGCTATTTGTCGGTCGAGAGCCACATCCGCATGATGGCGGCGGCGCAGCCCTTCATCTCGGGTGCGATCTCCAAGACCATCAACATGCCGAACGACGCCACGGTGGAGGACTGCAAGTCCGCCTACATGCTGTCGTGGAAGCTCGCGCTGAAGGCCAACGCGCTCTATCGCGACGGCTCCAAGCTCTCGCAGCCGCTGAACTCGCAGCTCATCAGCGACGATGAGGACGAGGACGATGCGGTCGAGGCCTTCCACGACAAGCCGATGGCGGCGCGCACCGCGCAGGTCTCGGAGAAGATCGTCGAGAAGCTGGTCGAGCGCATCATCGTGATGCGCGAGCGCGAGAAGATGCCGGATCGCCGCAAGGGCTACACCCAGAAGGCGGTCGTCGGCGGCCACAAGGTCTACCTGCGCACTGGCGAATATGACGACGGCCGTCTCGGCGAGATCTTCATCGACATGCACAAGGAAGGCGCCGCGCTCCGCTCCTTCATCAACAATTTTGCGATCGCGGTCTCCCTCGGTCTACAATACGGCGTGCCGCTCGACGAGTATGTCGATGCCTTCACCTTCACCCGCTTCGAGCCGGCGGGCCCCGTGCAGGGCAACGACAGCATCAAGTACGCGACCTCGATCCTCGACTACGTCTTCCGCGAGCTCGCGGTGAGCTACATGTCGCGCTTCGATCTCGCCCATGTCGATCCCAACGAGACCGGCTTCGACGCACTCGGCAAGGGCGTCGAGGAAGGCAAGGAGCCGGACGAGGACGGCGGCCACCACGCCACCCGCCTGGTCTCGCGCGGCCTCACCCGCTCGCGGACCGACAACCTCGTGGTGATGCGCGGCGGCAGCGCCGCGGTCGCGCAAGGAAACGACAGCGCTCCGTCAGGCGGCAGCAAGGTCACCGCCCTCGCCTCCCACGGTGCGTCAGCCCGTGTCGGCGACGCCCTCGAAGGCGCCGTCGCCCTGAAGCAGGACGTCCAGCACGACCTCTCCCCCACGGAGAAGCTGGAGCAACTTCAGTGGAGCAAGGCCGGCACCGCCGCAACCGCCGTCCCCACCAAGGCCGAGCGCCGCGCCGAGGCCAAGGCCAAGGGCTACGAGGGCGAGATGTGCAGCGAGTGCGGCAACTTCACGCTGGTGCGGAATGGCACCTGCATGAAGTGCGATACGTGCGGGTCCACGACGGGGTGTAGCTGATACGAACAGCGCAAGCCGCCCGGAGGCCTTGATGCCAGTTGCATTGCGCCAAGGCGGCTTGCGCTACTATTTCTTTTCAAACGAGGGGCAGCCACCCGAGCTGCCCCATACTCATGTCAAAGTGGACATCTCGATCGCCGGCCTGCTCGCGGGGCGCGGGGACGTGACGCGATCGGCGGAACACGCTGCATAGCCAATTCATGCGGCTCGCAGTCCGTGGGATGAGTTCATAGGATGGGTGGAGCGAAGCGATACCCATCACTAATCTTCCGAAAAGGCGATTGGTTTCGCAAAAGCTCAACCCATCCTACGAGCTAAATTGGCTGCCATCGCGGCCGCCACCGGTTCATGTGCGGTGAACACTGTCAATTAAGTGCATTGTCACCGTTATCTGTCCTAGGCTTGCTGAGCGGTCCCAAACGACGCAGCGATAACGTCGAACAGCTCAATGTAAGCCCGGATTCCAAGAACACTATCGTGGGGATCCGAACCTGCCGAATACCATCGGCTTCCGTAAATCAGCCGATCAAAGGCATCGATCCCTTCCATCTTAAAAAGACATTCTGGATCACTCTCGTGGTATATCCGAAAAACCAAAGGGTCCCCCACCCGCTGGGGGTCGCCGCCGAGGTCTAGGCCAATTTCGAAGATAAGGCCACAAACCAGCTTCTTATACCATCGATTACGGCGACGCACGAATGCGAGTGCAGCACAGAACCTATCAACGAAAGGAATGATATCCCGCTTTTTGCCGGTCCATCCTGTCGTCTGGATTCCCAGACGTGTATACTCGCGCTTCCGTAAGTCTTCTCGAAAGGCGCTTTCTTTATCTCGAAACTCCAGATCGCTCCATAGTCTTTTCATATAATCGAGCAAGCCTTTGACGATAGGCCCATTTGGAACAGCGGGGTCGACGAAATCTTTCCGGGCAAACAGATCATCCAGAAAGGCAGAGCGATATCGCGGCTCAATGAAGAATCTCCTGATGTCCGAATCCACCTTTCCGATAGATTGCATCGTCTCCATCGCCACCTCATCCCAATAACGATCGAGCAAATCCGCCTGGCTCGCTCCGCAGAACTCGATCATCCTGTTCTGCCAAGCACCCGGGATTTGGAAGCCACGCGCCTCGAAGGCACGCTGAGTCGGAACCCGGCCTGGCCAACGTCCTAAAACATCAAAAATAGGATGATTACCCATTCGTCGGACTTCATGGAGTTACGGTCGCAGCACACCAAATCCCATCCGCCCGGACCTTGTCGAGTCTCCGGGGGTTGCTCGGCAAAAGAAGCTACTGCGGAAAGCCCGTAGGATGGGTTGAGCCCTTGCGAAACCCATTATCCTTACCTTTGCGATCCGAATTACGGAGACTGTGCACTAAGCTGGCCTTTCGGCATGTGCTGGCCGGTGTAGAGTGCCCCACCGGAACCAACCCTACCGGCGACAATGAAATACCTTCTGCTCTTCCTGGGCGCTCTCGCCATCTGCGTCGCCGCATTCGCCGGCGTGCTGTACTGGAAATACGCGCAGCTCTTTCCCGAGCCTTCGACCGAGGTGGTGCAGCTTACACCCGAGAAACGCGCCCTGCTGGAGCGGCTGAGACGGGAGACCAAATTCCAGCCCCATCACTTTCCGCCTTTGGGCTACACCGGCGCCGAAACACCCGAAGACCGCATACGCGCGACAGACGCCGTCAACTGGGTCATCGATGCGGTTCTTGCCCAGCCAGACGGCCCCGTTCAGGCGCGAGAGGTCTCCCGTCTCATCGGGAAAGGCCTGAGCCGCGTCTTCTGGCTCGCGACGGAGGATCGCGACCGGACCGGCGGGTATCTCGTGGAAGTCTGGTACATCCTGGGCTTCAAGGGTGCGACCGGGCAATTCGTTTACGGCCCGGCCTATTCCAGACCTGCGGGCTACAGTGAACCGCTTCCCCCGGGCTGGACGGCACCCGATCAGCCGCGTCCGATTGGACTCTAGCCGGCAACGTGGTCATCCCACCCCGTAAGCCAACAGCTCGTAGGGATTACGATGACATTGCACTTAACTATCGATGTGGATTGAGTGCGCCCTCGCCTTCATGCCCTGAACGCAGCAAGGCCGCGGATTACGCCGCGTATTACGTTGACAGTGCACTTAAATCACTCGCTGTCGCCCCTCCTCCACGACCGCAGCTGGAGCGGCATCGACTCAGTGCACCGTCACCCCAATCATGGCTAAGCCGCGCTGCTGCGCTGCATGTGGCGTCCTTCCTTCACCTCTTCGATGATCTTCGCGCTGAACGCCTTGAGGTCACCGGGGTTGCGCGAGGTGATGACGCCCTGGTCGACGACGACCTCCGAATCCTCCCACTTCGCCCCGGCATTGGCGACGTCGGTCTTGATCGACTTGTACGACGTCATGCGGCGGCCCTTCGCGATCCCCGTCTCGACCAGCAGCCAGGGCGCGTGGCAGACCGCGGCGACGACCTTTTTGGCATCGAAGACGCTCTTGATGAATTGAAGCGCCTTGGGCTCGACGCGCAGCAGGTCGGGGTTGATCTGACCGCCGGGCAACACGAGCGCGTCATAGTCGGCAGCAGTGGCCTGATCGAGGGTCTTGTCGACCTTGACGGGGCGGCCCCAGTCCTTCTTGTCCCAACCCTTGATCTCGCCGGGCTGCAGCGAGATGATCTCCACGGTCGCACCGGCCGCCTTGAGCGCGTCGCGCGGCACTTCGAGTTCCGATTGCTCGAAGCCATTGGTGGCCAGAATCGCGATCTTCTTTCCGGACAGTTCCATCCGTGTCTCCTGTGAACGTGTGGTGGTGCCAATCAATCGAACGCTTTTGCATTTCGTTCCTCACGCCCCCCGCCGAAATTGCCTTTGCGGTCGACCTCTTCCCCCCTAAACTCCCACTCCCACCGGCATGCATTCCGACGGCCCCGGTAGAAGCGGAGTCAAACTATGCCCAAACCGGAAAGCTTCCCGATCGAGACAATCTTCGTTCCGACGAAGCAGAAGAAGGCGCTCAGGCCCGAGACCGTCGCGGAGATCGCGGAAAGCATGCTGGACATCGGACAACAGACCCCCATTTCCATCAGGCGCGACGGAGACCGCCTCGTTCTGGTCGAGGGGCTGCATCGGCTGGAGGCCTGCAAGGCACTCGGCGAGACGACCATTCTCGGCGTCCTGGTCCCGGCCGAGCTTGCTCAAGCCAAGCCGCTGCTCGCCGAGCGGCCCGAAGTCGAGGCGGAGCGCCTCAAGATGGCGCGGTTGAAGCAGCTGCGGCTCGAGAAGGAAGCCGCGGAGGCAGCGACGGCGGCCTCGAAGGGCGCAGGCGCATCGCAGGCGACGCGCACCGGCCCGACGAAGGGCGTCCGCGACAATGCGAAGGCATCACCCGTCCGGATGGTGAAAGCGAAACCGAAATCATTGTCGGACTGGATCACGCAGCAGAAGGGCAGCGGCAGCCGCTATTGATGACCGACGCCGTCATTCCGGGGCGCGCCCGCTTGGGCGTGAGCCCGGAATCCATCCGGCGGCAGCACGCGTGGCGCAATGGATTCCGGGCTCGCGCTTCGCGCGCCCCGGAATGACGTCGCTACACCTTGCTTCGTTGCCGCCGCACGACGACCGCAATCCCTGGGATGCGGCCGTCTCTTATTCACGGGATTAACCCGCTTCCCTCACGCCGCCTTCGCCTGCTCCGGCGAGGCCGTCTCCATCGCGCGCATGTAGAGGTCGAGCAGGCTTTCGCGCTCGTCGCGCTCGTTCTTGTCTTCCTTGCGCAGCTTGATGATCTCCTTGAGGATCTTGACGTCGAAACCCTCGCCCTTGGCCTCCGCGAAGACTTCCTTCTTCTGCTCGCTCAACTCCTGCATTTCCGTATCGAGGTTCTCGATCCGCTCGACGAAGGACCGGATCTTGCCGCCGGGAATGGTGATGTCGGACATGGTGCCTCTTTGCTGACTGAGGTCGCGAAAATGACCGCAAAGATCTAACCAATGTGTTAACCTCACAGCCCGCGCATCACAGGGCTATCGCAGATGAGAGCGTTCCCTGCGGCCATCCTTCGAGACGCCCGCTTGAGGCGGGCTCCTCAGGATGAGGACTGAATGTGCGGCACCAGTCTCAACAGGCACTGACGTCCATGAGCCTCATCCTGAGGAGGCGCGTTAGCGCCGTCTCGAAGGACGAGGCGTGAGCGCAGGCCGCCGCAACAAGTCATATGCGAAAGCCCCGCCGCGCATGACGGGCTCCATGCCGTTGAGATCTGCTCCCGGCCTTGCGCGGCAATCTCGACGCGACGGTTGCGCTGCCCCTCTTTCTGCGCGTTTTATCATCGCTGCCCCGCCGCAACTTTGTGCGCGGGATGGCTGGAAACGGTCTCGCGCAATGATCTATGTGTTGGCCACGCGGCGCGGTGATCGACACCGCGCGTCGTGATAACGACGCGACATCGCCGGGTCGCGTTCAAGAGCGCGTAGAATGATGCGCGGGGAATGGAGCAAGCGAGAATGCTTGAGCAGGACTACGACACCATCGTCATCGGCGGCGGCTCCGCCGGCGCGACCCTGGCCGCGCGGCTCAGCGAAGACTCCACCCATCGCGTGCTGCTGCTGGAGGCCGGGCAGGATCTGCGCACGGCGACCACGCCGGAGCATATTCGCATCCCGAACCCGATGCGCGCCATCGGCGACGACGATTTCCGCTGGCCGAAGCTGCTCGCGCGGCGCACCGAACGGCAGGAGCCGCTGCTGCTCTGGCGCGGCCGAGCGATGGGCGGCAGCTCGACCATCAACGGCCAGATCGCGATCCGCGCCGTTCCCGATGATCTCGACCGCTGGGCGGACGCGGGCTGCACCGGCTGGTCATGGGACGAGATGCTGCCCTTTTTCTGCAAGCTCGAGACCGACAAGAATTTCCCCGAGGCCGCCTATCACGGCGACCGCGGTCCGATCCCGGTGTATCGCGCGCCGATCCCGGATTGGGGCAATGTCGACCGGGCGCTGCGCGCGTCGGCGCTCGCGCTCGGCTATGGCTGGTGCGAGGACCACAACGCGCCTGATGGCACTGGCGTCTCGCCCTATGCGATCAACAGCGAAGCGGGACTGCGCATCTCCACCAATGACGGCTATCTGGAGCCGGCGCGTGGCCGCGCCAATCTCACCATCGTCGGCAACGCGCTGGTGGACACCCTCGTGTTCGAGGGCAACCGGCTGCATGCCAGCGGCGTCCGGGTCCGCGTCAACGGCCAATTCTATGCGCCCCGCGCCGCGCGCGAGGTGATCCTCTGCGCCGGCGCGATCCATTCGCCAGCGATCCTGCAACGCTCCGGCATCGGCCCCGCCGCGCTGCTGGAGCGGCTCGGCATCCCCGTCCGCGCCGACCTGCCGGTCGGCGAGAACCTGCTGGACCACCCGATCGTCAACGCGCTGCTGCATCTGCGCGACGACCGCCAGGTCTCGACGCTGATGCACCGGCACACCAATTGCTGCCTGCGCTATTCCTCCGGCCTTGCGGGCGCCGGCGACAACGACATGATCATGATCGCAGGCAACCTCGCCCGCACGCCGCAGGCGCTGGCCGTGGTCTCGCTGGGACGCATCGCCGTCTCGGTCTATCAGGCGTTCAGCCAGGGCCACGTCCGCATCACCACGACCGATCCCGAGGTCGACCCCGCGGTCGAGGAACGCATGCTGTCCGATCCGCGCGACCTCGAACGCATGCGCGACGGCGTCCGCCGCCTGCGCGAGATCTGCCTGCAACCGGCGGTGACCGAGATCGCCTCCCGAGTCGACTACGGCAACAGCGGCCGCTCCATGGCCGAGCCGTTCAGCGATGCCGAGCTGGATGACTGGCTGTTCGCCGAGTGCAGCGATGCCCAGCACGCCAGCGGCACCTGCCGCATGGGCGCAGTCAGCGATCCGCGTTCCGTCGTCGATCCCGACTGCCGGGTGATCGGCTGCACGGGCCTGCGCGTGATCGATGCCTCGATCATGCCGGAAGTGCCGCGCGCAAATACCCACCTGACCACGGTCGCCATCGCCGAGCGCATGGCGGAGCGGTTGAAGAGCGCGTAGCATGGATGGAGCGAAGCGATATGCATCAAGCACAAATCATTGCCAACTATCGCACAGCGACTTCGTCACCGGGTTCGTATTTGGCGCGAGGTTCTTCAGGTCGCGGCTCGAATCCAGGAAAATATCGACGTCGTAGCTGATGCGATGATCCAGGATCTGTGCCAGCGCGGTGCCGTCGCCGAACGTCCACGGTCCGGCGCCGCCCTCCAGACTATCGAGCGCGACCAGCGCCTTCTGCAGGAGGTATTCCCACCTCGAAGGAAGCCATCTCCCTGACCCATCTTTCATTCTCGGACTCCGTGACCTGCCAGGCGTCGATGGCCTTCAACAACTCGTCGAACGTCACGATACGGTCAACGACGACATTGTGGATGACGGATACGTCGACCTCGTCGAACAACGCCTGCACGTACACGCGCCATTTTGGCTCGGAGATCTCCCCCTTCAGACATGCCAGCAGAGTTCCTTCGTCGATGCTGGCAGGCATCGGCGTGTTGATCGTCGTCACGGCCGCCGTGAGGTTCTCGAACGCGTCTTTCAACATTCCAGCAATATGGTGCCGTTCGGCGAAAGCCTCAACCGGCGCCTCGGCCCGATTGTTGATCGCCGCCGCCCGCGACTGGATATACCATTGAGATTACTAGATTTTTTATGCGATCGCGCCACCGACCTCGGGGACCAGGAAAGCGCGCTCCTCACGCGGCGGCGGACGGCGGTCAGGGCGCGTCAGGCGTAGCCCGGACAGATCGCTTATCCCTGCTACGAATGGTCAGTTGTTCCGTCGGCGCGCCTACCACCAATACGGCCAGCGCCAGCCCTCGTAGCGCACGTAGGACGGCACCAGCGGCGGGCCGTAGGGATCGACCTTGTCGTCCTCGGGCCGATAGCGATAGCGCGGAACGACGTTGTAATCCCACGGCGTCGGCCGCAGCACGGGCGCGGTGACGACGAGGCGCTCCTGTGGCGCGCGAACGACGACGGCTTTGCGCGTGCGGGCGTCGGCAGCGGATGTTGCGAGGCCGCCCAGCACGAGGGCGGTTCCGAGCGCGCAGGCGACGGTCATCTTTGTCATGCGTTGGTCTCCTTCGCAGCGAGAGTGCAAAAGGACGTCAGGCAAGGCAAGCAAATTTCGCGCGAGTTTTTCTGCGGCCATCCTTCGAGACGCCCGCTTTGGAGCGGGCTCCTCAGGATGAGGCGGCGTGCGCGGCAACAGCTTCAACAGGCACGACGCCGCTCAGCCTCATCCTGAGGAGACCGCGCAGCGGTCGTCTCGAAGGACGAGGCGCTCGCTCGGGCGTTTCCGCAAGCGTAGCCCTACGCCGCGTCGACCTCCTCCGGCACGGGCCCTGCCACCAGCCCGTCGAGACCGACCATCAGCAAATCGGCGATGTGCATCAGCTGGTACAGCGGAATGTCCACCTCGCCCTGCTCAGCCTCGCCCACGAAGGCGGGCGTGACGCTGAGGCGTTCGGCGAGCTGGCTTTGCGTGTAGCCGCGCATCTCGCGCGCGGCCTTGACGCGCGCGCCGATGCCGAGGCGGTGCCGGGCCTGCTCGTCCGCGGTCATCATGGCGGCCTGCTCGTCCACGCTGGCATAGCCGTCGGCGAACGCAGCTCCGACCAGCCGCTCCTTGCGCCAGGCGACGCGGCAGGCCTTGCGCAGGCCGCTCGCGAAAACGAGCGTGAAGTCTTCCGCGATCCATGCCGAGCTGTTGAGCGAAAGCCGCGCGCCGGTGGCGGAGACATCGCGGATCGTGCAGGGCATGCTGACGGTGCTGCCGGCCCCGTTGTCGAATTCGACGATGCCGGTGCGCAAGGTGTTGTGCCTGACGGCGGCGCGATGATCGCTCATGACAGCTCCGTGAAAGCTCGCGGCAGCGTTTCCAACCCTGCCGAAATCGGAGCCAGGATAGCGCAGAACTTTCCTGCAACTCCTAACCGGCGGCCGCCTCGGCCGGGACCGGATGGCATGGTAAAGGAAATGCTCCCGAGCGCTCGTCGATCGCAGCGAGGCCCTACGCGCGCGCGCGGCGCAGGGCCTGTTCGAGCTTCGCCCGTTGCTTGTCCCAGCGGGCCTGCTCGGCCTCGGCGCGGTCGTCGAGCGCGGCGCGCTCGGCTTCGATCTCCTCGGCCTTCGCCTCGTGCTGCCGCCTCGCTTTGTCCATTGCAGCCTCGGCCGCGGCGACGGCCTTGTCGCGACGCGCGCGCGCCCTGGCGCGGGCGGCCTCCTCCCTGGCACGCGCAGCCTCGCGCCGCCGCTCCTCCTTCTCGAATGCCGCGGCGGCCTTGCGGGCGGCCTGAGCGTCGGTCTTGCCGGATGGTGTCTTGGCGGCCTTGGCCGGGCGTGTCTTGCTCCTGGTCTTGCGTCTCGGCCTGGCGTCATCATCGGCGAGATCGGTCGGCAGCTCGGCGCTTTCGGTGAACGGGCCGTCCGATCCGACCGGGCGCCTGAGCACGACCCCCGGCCTTGCCAGCGTCGCCGCGACGATATCGGGATCGTCGGTCTCCTTCGCGGCGCCCTGATGGAACAGATTGGAGCTCGCGCCCCAGGCCTGAAGCGCCGCCTTCATCGAGGGCGCGGCCACCGCCTGGTCGTAGAAGCCGAGCGAGGTCTGGTAGGTCTTCAGCTTCCGTTTCGGCTTTGCCGGCATGTCGTCCCGTGATCTCGGCTGCGAGCGCAGCGTAGCCCGGATGGAGCGGCTTGTCCGCCGTAGCTCGAAGAGCGAAGGCGGAAGCGGCAATCCGGGTTTTGCCTTGGAGGGGTGAACTCCCGGATTACGCTTGCGCTCCATCCGGGCTACTTGCCAACAGCGCGTCATACCCTTTCTCGCTGAACGCCAGCAGACAAAACCCGTGCCCGAACGGATCGGCCAGCATCGCGATCCGGCCATACGGCGCATCGCGCGCGGGTGTCTCCAGGATCGCGCCGGCGCGCAGCGCGCGCTCGACGGCCGCATCGACATCCTCGACGACGACATCGACATGCAGCGGCGTCCAGTGCCGCGCATAGCGGCGGTGGTCGCCGCCGGCACCCAGCGTGCCGGCCTGCTTGGTCAGGAGATAGACCGGCGCCGGCCAGCCGAGCAGCTCGACGAAATCGGTGCCGAAGCGCCGGCCGACGGTGAGGCCGAAGGCGGCGGTGTAGAAGCGCGTGGCTTGCGCCACGTCGGGAACATCGATGTTGAGGAGGAAAGACATGGCGGGCCCGTCTGCGGATGGCCGCGACAACCTAGCCCGGACGGCGCACAGCGCAATCCGGGATGATGCCGCACGCCCGCACGGCCATGTGCGCCGGCCCGCCCCTGTTTTGCCCGACGCCGCAAGTGTAATTCTGCTTAATCGAATCTTCGACTTACCCGAAATAGACAGCCTTATCAAGGACATGTCTACTGTGCATGGGGTTGTTTTCGCAAAAATGGCCTCGGGGGGCCCTCACCTGCCGCGCAGGCTCAGGATATAGGCCGACAGCGCGTCCGACTGCTCCGGCGAGATCACGAGGTTCGGCATGTTCTGGTGGCTGGTCCGCCAGAACACCTTGAGCGACAGCGCGGTGGTGCCGCTGCGGTCGGCGATGGCCTGGAAGCTCGGCGCCTCGTCGAAGAAGCCGGCCATGCGCGGCTCGACGGCGTGACAGGTCTGGCACCACGCCTGCGCCAGGCGATGCCCTTCGGCGACCGCGCGTGGACCGGACCTCGGGGCCCCGGCAGCGGTGTGGACGACGCTGAACAGAAACAGCACCGACAGCGCAATGAGGATGGCGAGGCCGATGTAGATACGAGCACTGTGCGACATCGCGCGATTCCCCGTCGTGGCTTGCCGACGGGTAAAGCCTAGAACGGGCCGAGCGGCCGAGGTTGATTTGCATCAACAGCGCGCCGCCGCGCCGTTTCGGTGATATCGCACCTTCGACGGATCGCCCTTCCCGGCTTCCGCAGCTTTCCCTTGCTTTCCTGGTTCCGGACCCTACGGTCGCGCCGCGAACGAAGCGCTTGATGAGACCTGCCATGACTGACGCGATGAAATGCCCCGCCTGCAACTCCGAGCACGCCTATCAGGACCGCGATCTCTGGGTCTGCCCGGAATGCGGCCATGAATGGAGCGGCACAGTGGAGGCGGCCGCGAATACCGCGCAGGATACCGGCGTGCGCGATGCCAACGGCAATGCACTCGCCGACGGCGACAGCGTCATCGTGATCAAGGATCTCAAGATCAAGGGCTCTTCCTCGGTCGTGAAGGGCGGCACCAAGGTGCGCAACATCCGCCTCCAGGACGCCAGCGACGGCCACAACATCGCCTGCAAGATCGACGGCATCGGCGCGATGAACTTGAAGTCGGAGTTCGTGAGGAAGGCTTGAGCGCGCGGACGGGGTGGCCCAGCCGCCCGCGGTAAGGCTAACGCCGGTTCCAGCTCCGGAACGCACAATCCCTCTTAACCCGCCGAAAAATCGGTATAAGCTTCGACATGCCGGGCAGGCGTTTGTAGCGCGTATCGATTTTCACGACCCGGGGCTGGCTTGCAGGGTTACCTGTTCGATTGCATCACGTCTTGAGACTTGAGCGGCCGCCTTCCGGGCGGCCTTCTTGTTTCACCTATCGCTGCCGCTGCGCCAGATAAAACCCGCACAGCACCGTCACGAGGCCCGCGGTCTGCAACATCGTCGGCGCCTCGCCAAGCAGCAGCCAGCCGGTGAGCAGCGTCAGCGCCGGCACGCAGGCCGGAAACACGGCGGCGCGGGCAACGCCGAGGCGCTGCACCGAGACCGCGAACAGATAGAGCGCGGCTGGACCGGCGAGCACGCCCTGCGCCAGCGCCTGGATGGCGTTTTCGGTGACGCCGATCGCCGCAACATGGGCGAGACCGACAATCGCGATGTAGGCCGGCAACAGCAGCAGCGACAGCACGTTGATGACCAGCGCGGCCGAGACCGCCGAGACGCGCCAGTGCCGCAGGGCCCCACCGAAGCCGGCGAACATCAATCCCGTCAGCACGAAGATCAGATCGCCCTGCACGCCCTCGGCGCCGATATGGCCGATCGATTCCGCGCCGATCACGCCAAGACCGCCGACGATGACGAGGGCGCCCACGAGGCGCGAGGCGGTGATGTGCTCCCCCAGCACGAACGCCGCGAGCAGGAGGCCGCCGAGCGTGGCGCAGGAGGGCTGGATCACGCTGCCATGGCCGAGCGGGACGAACAGGAAGCCGGTGTAGGAGATCAGCGACATCACGGGGCCGCCGAGCACCATCAGCACGAGGCCCCTGCTCCAGCCGATGCCGCAGAGATCCCTGATGCCGGCGCGCGCGACCAGCGGCAGGAACGCGATCCCCGACCAGACATAGCGGTGCACCAAAAGATCGACCGGCGTGAATCCGACCTTGAGCCCATGCCGCGTGCCGGCAAAGCCGAGCGCCCAGAACAGCGCCGCGGCAAGGCCGCAAGTGACGCCGAGCAGTGCAGGTCCGGCATCGTTCTTCTGGGAAAGAGCGTCAGCGCCGCTCGTCCGCTGATCCATGGATCAGCCTTACGTCAGCGCGCCAATGGCCTCAACCCATGTAACCGCAGGGCTGGCACGCGCACAACCTCGCGCGCTGTGGACGATCGCTCAGAAGAATCCGGGGCTGAGATCGAGCCCGTATGTCAGGCTGAGCACGAATACGAACAAGACCGCGGCCGCGAACAAAGTGGCGTGCTTGAGAATCAACGCGCGCGGCGACCTGGGAGCGGCAACGACTTTCTGCGCAACGGGCATGACGGCCTTCCATTATGATTGCAACATAGGCCGCAGAAGCGCGGCAGCCGCATCAAGCGATGCGGTCTGCAAAGCAACCGTTAAATGGATCACGTCCGTTATGAACGGAGATACATCACCGGCACATTCACGCGAACTTGTTCGCGGCCGGAGTCTCAATCAGCGCATCGGCATCGATTGATCGCGCCGAGACATCGCGCGACGCGCAAGCAACGTCGACCGCTAAGACGTCACGTGAAGCAGTGGATCCCGCCTCTCCGCGGAACCCACCTGCCATTCACAACATCAGCTTAGCGGGCCACGCCGACGGTCGCGGTCTTCACCTTGCGAGGGCTGAGGACCTTGGCCTGGTGGACCGAGGCGACCGTGGTCGGCGCAGCCGTCTGCTGCTCGACATGCGCGGCGCCGAGGACGCGAACCTGCAAAGGCGAGACCGGAAATCCATTGGCCTCGTAAGTCGGCAGTTCGGCAGCGAAAGCCGCGCTGCTGCCCGCGATCGCCAGGATGGCGGCAGCGATCGACAGAGTCTTCTTGTTCATTGGTGATGCTCCTGAGTGGACGAGTCGGAGCATATTTAGGCCTGATTTGTTGCATTGCGAAATGCCTTGTTGCATTGCAACAACGCGCGTAGTGCATGGCGATATGTTTAATGCGTCCAAGGCCTTGGGCGAATCGCGGCGGCCCGCAAGATAGTGCCTCAGGGGTTCGGTGGGCTCGAAGGCGTCCAAGGGGCAAAGCGAGGCCTGCGTCATGGCCGACCAAGCGCGCCCGCCGCAACAAGATTGCGCGTGACGCGGCGGTGAGACACCCTCATGGAACCGGCGTTGCACCTCGGCAACACCCCTCCGAAAAGCCTGTTTTCACGGATTTGCGCCATTGCACTGCCACACGGTCCTCCGAACAATCGACGCGCTGCGTGCCTTTCCGTGCAAGACTGTTTGCGTCAGACTTTGCATCATCACTGTCCGGACAAGACGGGTTCGGACAGAAACGTTTGGAGGCAGGGATCATGAACGATCGGCGGTCTCTTCTGGTAGCGGTCACTTGCCCGTCGGCCGTGCTCGCCGGCTGGCTGGCGCTTTCCCTCTCCGCTTATGCTCCAGCCCTCATCGAGAACAGCGGTGCCAATGCGGCTGCGATCTCGCGCGCCAAGGATCTCGGCCGGCTCGACCTCGCCGACGTGCCGCGCGCTGCGACGATCGAGGACGGCATCGCCTTGACCGCCGACATTGCTGCTGCCGTCGCCGCAGCACCGGCCCCGACGATCGCTGAAGCCGCGCCCGAGACGCCAGCTCCCGCCGTCAAGCTCGCCTCGGCCGATCCGGCGCTGATCCTGCCGGTGGAAGCACCGCCCGCACCGCAGATATCGCCTGAACCGGAGCCCGTCGTGAGTGAGGCTGCTCCCGCCGCGGCCGCGGAGCCCGTCAAGCTGGCATCCGCCGATCCCACCGAGATCGTGTCGACGGACGCGCTGTCCGCCGCGGCGATCGCAAGCGGCCCCGTCACGCCTGTGAGCAAGGCATCCCCGCCAGCCGACACCGTCGCCGTGCTCGACGAATGCTTCGTCATGGATGCCTGCATCGACCGCTATCTCTGGGCGCTCTATCAGCGCACCGCAAAGGAAGACTCGATCAAGGTTCAGGAGCGCCGCGCCGTCACCGTCAAGCGCAAGGGCAAGACGGTCACGGTGATGCGCAGCTTCACCAAGCTGGTCGATGAGGATTTTGGCTGGAAGGATCCGAAGGCGGCCGAGCACGCCGGTATGTCGATGATGGACTACGTCATCGGCGGCATGGACAAGAGCTTCAAGCAAAAGCTTTTCCGCACGCTGCTCGCCGCCGAAGCCGCCGGTCTCTCGCCCGGCATTACCAGCGCATTCCGCGACGATTATCGCCAGTCGATCGCGAGCGGCCTGAAGGCCGCCTCCGACCGTTCCTATCATGGCGGCAGCATGCGCGGCGGCTATGGCCACGGCATGGCGGCCGATATCGTCAGCACCCAGGGGAATAACCGCGCACAACGCTGGGTCTCGACCGAAATCCTGTGGAAGTGGGTCGATGCCAATGGCAAGGCGTACGGCATCGGCCGGCCCTATCTCGGCCGCGATCCGCCGCATGTCGGCCCGGTCGACGGCCCCGAGTACATCTCGCGGCGGGGCACCGGCGACGGCAAGCAAGTCGCCAGCGTGAAGTCCAAGAAGGTGGTGCGCGCCGCGGCCCATGCAAAGTCGCCAAAGGCCCAGGCCGCACGCGAGCAGAAGGGTCCCGCGAAGCCGCAGAAATCGGCTCAATCGGCCGGCAAGCGCGCGACCTGACGCCGTTACGCCTTACGCGCCGGGATCGGCAACGGCACCAGCCGCATCTCGGCCGTGCCGGCCTCCTGCGTGCGCACCAGCACCGCAAAGATCGTCTCGACCGCAAGCCGCACTGCAGCCTCGGTCGCCTCACCCTTGGCCAGATGGGCCGCAATCAGGCCGGTGAGGAGATCGCCGGTGCCGTAGGGGCGGATCGGCAGGCGCGGCGTCGCAAAGCGCGACAACTGCCCGTCTGCGCACAGGATCGTCTCCACCTGCCCTGCCGCCGTGTCGGTGAGCGTGCAGCCGGTGGCGACGACATCGATGCGGCCGGTCGCCGCCAGCGCCGCACACGCCGCGCGCAGGCCTTGGACGTCAGCGATCGTGAGGCCCGAGAGCAGCTCGAGCTCGAACTGGTTGGGCGTCGTCAGGTTTGCTGCCGGCAGCAGCCGGTGCCGGACCACGTCCAAAATGCCGTCTGCGACGTAAACGCGGCCGTCATCACCGATCACGGGATCGCAGAGATAGACGAGCTTCGCATTCCGCGTGAGCGCCCGCTCGACGAAATCGGCGATCACGGCGGCATTTCCGGGCGAACCGAGATAGCCGGTCACGAGCACGGCCGCCTCGTCGACGAGGCCGCGCTCCTCCACACCCGTCAGAAGATCGGCGACGAGCTCGGTCTCCAGCACCCGCCCGCGCAGGCTCGGATACCGTGGATGATTGGAGAGCAGCGTCGTCGGCACTGCCGCAACGTTCACGCCCTCCGCCTGGATGGCATAGGCGGCCGCGCTGTTGCCGACATGGCCGTGGATCACCTGGCTTTGAATGGAGATGACGAGCATGAAAGAGGTCCGTAAGGACAATCGCGCCGCGACGCAAGCGCAGCGATCATAGCGCGGCACTTCCAGGCCGGAGTCATGCAGCGCCTGCACCTCAGCGTCGCGCCAACTCTCCGAGATAGGCACAGAACATGTCGGCCAGGCCGCCGGCGTGACGCGCGATCTCGGCCTCGCTGCGCGGTGCTTCCGAAAACCGCTTGCCGATCTCGCTCAGCGTCGTCTTGATCAGCTCGCCGGCTAGCACGCGCGTCGCATTCGGCGCTTTGGGCAGCGCTTCCCGCATGAACGCCGCGATGATGTCCTCACCGGCGGCCCGCGCGGCCTGCGCCTCGGGGGCGTCGCGATAGAGCGGCGCGGCATCGCTCAGCGCAACGCGGATTGCGGCCTCCTCGCACTCGGAGCGGATGAAGGCATGGACCAGCGCGCGCAGCCGCACCAGCGGCGGCTTGCTCCGATCCGCGAGGATATCGCGCAACAGCTCGCTGGTGCGTCGCCACTCGTCGCTCTGGAGACGGAACAGGATCGCGGCCTTGTTGGGAAAATACTGATAGAGCGACCCGACGCTCACCCCGGCCCGCTCCGCCACCCGCGCCGTGGTGAAACGCTGCGCGCCTTCCCTCGCCAGAACCTGAACAGCGGCATCGAGAATGGCCGCCACGAGCTCGCTGGAGCGAACCTGTTGCGGCTGTTTTCGCGAGGAAATTGAACGGCTTCGACGCTCGGCCATCGCGCTCTCCGGCAATGCGAATAGGAAATGCGACGAATTAGTCGTATTTCCGTCGGCACGCAAGCACACGTTCCCTTCCACCTTCCGGAGATATCGAATGACCACCTCGACCATCACATCGCTTGCGCCGCTGCTGGATCGCCTCTTCGACGAGGCCGAGGCAGCAAATGGCGCAATGCGAGCCGCCGTCGCCGATTTGTCCGATGCAGACCGGGCGCGGATGATGCGGAGCAAGACCGATTACCATGACCTGTACGGACGCCTGAAGGACGTCCCGCTCGCGGTCTCGCGCGAGACGGGAACGCTGCTCTACATGCTGACGCGCAGCTCCCGCGCCCGGACGATCGTCGAGTTCGGCACATCGTTCGGCATCTCGACGCTCCACCTTGCCGCGGGCTTGCGCGACAATGGCGGCGGCCACCTCATCACCAGCGAGTTCGAGCCGTCCAAGGCGGCTCGGGCGCGAAAGAACCTGATCGCCGGCGGCCTGATCGATCTCGTCGAAATCCGTGAAGGCGACGCGCTGAAGACGCTCAGCGCCGATCTGCCCGATACGATTGACCTCGTGCTGCTCGACGGCGCCAAGGCGCTCTACCCGGAGATCCTCGATCTGCTCGAAGGCCATCTCGGGACTGGCGCGATCATCGTCGCCGACAATGCCGATGACAGCCCGGACTATCTGGCGCGCGTACGCAAGGCCGGAAGCGGCTACATGTCGACGCCGTTCGCCGAAGACGTCGAGCTCTCCGTACGGGTCAACTGACAGGGATCGAACCACCACGACCAGCTGGAGCCGCCGCGCGATCACGCGGCGGCTTCGTTCCGCTTTTCACCCATGTCGCAGGCCCGTCACTCACATGTGATACCTGGCGCGGGCCGAAGCCAAGAGCGGCGTGTTAAACATACCTACCGCGCGGTATCTTTCTCTTGTCCCGAGCTGACCATGACGCCAACCTTCAATGCCTATGCAGCGCTCGCCCTCGCCATCATTCTCGAGGTCACCGCATCGGCCTTCCTGCAGCAATCCGCGCAGTTCACGCGGCCCTGGCCGACGCTGGCCATGGTGCTGTTCTATGTCGCCTCGTTCTACGCGCTGTCGGTCGCGATCCGCGTCATCCCCTTGAGCATCGCCTATGCGATCTGGGGCGGGGTCGGCATCATCCTGACCGCCACCGTCTCCTTCGTGCTGTTCCGCCAGATGCTAGACGGAGCGGCCTTCGTCGGCATCGCCCTGATCGTATCAGGGGTCGTGATCATCAACCTGTTCTCGCAGACCACGGCGCATTGATGCCGGAAAGCCGCTACACCCGCGCCAAGCAGCCCGAGCAGGTCCGGCGCGCGCTGCTCGACCACGCCGCGGCGATCGCGATGGACCACGGCGTCTCCGGCGTCACGGTGCAGGCGGTCGCCGAGGCGGCCGGTGTCACCAAGGGCGGGCTGTTTCACCATTTTGGCAGCAAGCAAGCACTGATCGAAGGCCTGTTTGCCGATCTCCTCGCCCGCGTCGATGCGGAGATTGACGCCGCCGTCGAAGCCGATCCGAAGCCACGCGGCAGCTTCACGCGGGCCTATGTGAATGCCGTGTTCACCGGCAAGGCGTTTGGTTTCGCGACCCCATGGGCGGCGTTGAGCATGGTCGTCGTCACCGATCCGCCGCTGCGCAAGCTCTGGAACGACTGGATCAAGGCGCGCCTGAAGCGTCATCGCGCGACCGACGGCGCGCCGGATCTGCAGACCGTGCGTCTGGCCGCCGACGGCGCCTGGCTCTCCTATGTCACGACGGGAC
The DNA here is from genome assembly GCF_006658625.1 of Bradyrhizobium sp. UNPF46. Taxonomy (NCBI): domain Bacteria; kingdom Pseudomonadati; phylum Pseudomonadota; class Alphaproteobacteria; order Hyphomicrobiales; family Nitrobacteraceae; genus Bradyrhizobium; species Bradyrhizobium sp. UNPF46. Next base: position 15,824 of record NZ_LFJB01000047.1, on the reverse strand, counting down.
AGACGCGCATGAGCGCCGAGCTGCGGGCCGTGCACGCGCGGCTACTCGCGCAGACCTATCGGCGCGGTTAGCAGGAGCCGGGCGGCCTACTGGCTCTGCGCCGGCTTGGGCGGACGCGGTGGTGCGGATCGCGCGGGTTTCTTGGCAGGCTTGGCTAGGGCACTCGGCGACGGCTCGTCGACCGACTCCAGATAGGCGGCGAGTACCTTGGCCGAGTCCGAGCTGGTCGCGTAATGGTCCTTCAGAAACCAGGACAGCGTCAGGCTGAAGCGCCCCTTGGCGAGGCCCCGCGGACTGCGATGGCAGGTCGTGCAGCCGTCGGCGAAGAGCTTCGCAGGCGACTTGCCGGCGTCGAGATTCTGAGCGGCTGCAACCGTCGCCGTCAAAACGCCGGCGGCCGCAAGACCGATCAGGGGCACGATCCGGTCGCGCCCCAATCTACACAGCGGTGTCAAACGTCGTCCCCCGCCCGCCTGTCGGTCACGCCGCCAACAGTTGATCGAACTCGGGCGGCGCGTAGGCCTTGCCGTCCTGGTCGGTGATGACGACCCGCCACCCTTCGCTCGCCCACACCTTCGCCTTCGCCACGATGAGCAGCCGGCTCTCGCGGGCGAAACTATACTTTTCGTTGTCGCGTTCTGCGACCATCTTGTAGGCCAATTCGCATCCCCTTGCGTCGCCCTGCACCCGGCCTTCTCGTGGCAGCGGGCTTTGGCGGCAATTCGCCGGGAGCGTGGCAATTTGGTGCCAACCGCAAAGCATGGCGCTCGCGGCCGGCATCGGCGTGCCCACGGAAGCGCGACTCCAACGGCCGCAGGATCGGCCGCCGGGACCCGGCCCGTCACATCGGCGACGGAACCGATCATCTCACGTCCGGGATCCGCTAATGCACGCGGATGACGTGGGGGCGGCCGAGATCAATCAGCCCCTGCACTGCCGAGAGGCGGTCGTCGAGGGCTGCGATGGTGAGCAGCAGGTTGTTGCGGCGCTCATCGAGCAGACCCATCTCGGCGCCGGTGAGCTTGGCACTCGTCCGTTCCTTGAGGATCCCGTCGAGGGATTCGCGCAATCCGGCAATCAGGCTGGCCAGCTGCTTGGCCTCCTTCGTCATCGAACGCTTCGCGACATTGTGGCGGCGCGTCTCCGCCTGGCTCTGTCTCATATCATCCTCCCGTGCCCCGCTGCCCCGAGTGGATGCTTACAGCTTTGGGTAGACATGTTACGATCGATGAAATCTGCCCGCGAAGAACTGAGTTAAATTTTCTCGACATCCTCATGACGGAGAAAAGCCCGGCGCGAGGGGCCGGGCCTTTCGAACGACGCTGCGGCTCTTGATGGCTTCAGTGCTTTTGCCCGGGGCCGCCGGCCGGTGCACCGCCACCGCGCGGCGCCGCATTGATATGGGGGGCGCCACCGCCGCCGGAGTGCGGCATTGCAGGTGCCGCCGCATGCGGCGCCGGCATCTGCGCATGGGCATTCATCGGCGAACCCCGACTCACATTCGGCTGCGCGACATGCGGCATCGCGGGCCGCGCGGCAGGTGCGGCGGACACACGCGGTGCTTCATGCGCACGCGCCATCGGCTGGGCATGCGCCGCGGCGGGGCTCGCTTGCCGTTCGTGCATCATGCGTGCCTGGGCATCGCGCGGATTGCGCGTCTGCACATTGCTCCGCTGATGCGCGATACGCTCGCTCCGTCCGGCGCGGGTCCGGTCGACGGCCACCGCAGCATCGCGTTTCGCCGCGTCGCGCGTCGCGATCCCGGCGTCGCGCTTTGCGATCGCCGCGTCGCGCTTGCCGATCGCCGCATCGGGCCGTGAGTTCGCAGCGTTACGTCCGGAGATCGCGGCGGCGCCCTTGCCCCGCACGCCTTCCCGTTCCAGAGCGACCGCCGCATCGCGCGTTGCCGCGCGTCCGATGCGGGCCGCACGCGGGTCGATCATCATCCGCGTCGCGACGCGCTGGTGCGAGGTCCAGTAGCTATTCCAGTAGGCGTGGCGGTGGTACCACGGCCGGCCCGCGTAGTAGCTCGACCAGTACGATGTCAGCACGAACGGAACGACGGGCACGTCGATCTCGTCGACGTAGTCGGGCAGATAGACGTAGTGATTGCGATAGAGATATTCGAGATATTGCGACGACACCCAGCCGCGATCGTCCGAGAAGCTGACGTCGCACCAGGCATTGCCACGCAGGCAGCCATGGATGTTGACGCGAGCGCCCTCGGGGACTCGGTCGACGAGTGGAAAACCCGGCCCCGGCCCGGCGCGCAGGCCGGTCGAGACGGTGACGATGCCCGGCGCGGCCATCGCCGCTGTTGGAGCGAGCAGCAATGCGGCAATCATAACGCTCTTGAATTTCATGACGTGTTCCTCCTCATGCGAGTCGGAACGCGCCAGCGGAACGGGCGTTCCGCACAGAAGGGGCTCATCCGTCAAAAGACTGAACCGCACACCGCGTGCAGTTCAATATTCATCCGCTGTTCATCGGCGTAGCGCGTAAGCGGCGCTGCCGGACCGTCATTTGACCCGCAACATGAACGCATCGAAGTAGGATGCAAGCCCGGCAACGTCATCGAGCGGCAGCACGCTTGCGACATATTGGTCGGGCCGCACCACGACCATGCAGCCTGACCGCCGGTCGATGCCGCGCATGGCGAAAACGTCGTGACCGCTCTTGAGGTCGGGGCAGAACATCTTCTCGTAATCGTACAAGCCGTAACGGCCCTTGCTCGGGAGCAACATGGGCGGCATTGCCTCGAGCGCAAGCTCGCGATGATCCTGCTGAAACACCGCGCGCAGATCGATCACGCTGTCGACATCGGAGTTTCCGGACGTATAGCGCCGGATCGGAGATTCCGGGGACTCCGCAAGAAAATTGCACAAGCGACGAATAGCCGAGTCCGATGCTGCGGGATTCTCGGCGGGAGAAAACGCGTAGATCCGAAAACGTCCGTCAGCCTGCGCGGCATGACCGAGATGCACCGGCTTTGCGTCCGCAAGCCGGATCACGGGCGCCGAGTGGAAGCGCTTGCCGATGATGAAGCCCTCCGCGAGATGCTGGTGCGAGCCTGCGCCGGTGAGGATCGATGGCGTGTAGTGCGTCGCGGTGCCCGCGGTGTAGCGGCCGTGCCGGACGAAATAGTCCTGCGTCCTGGCGGCATCGGCGCCGCCCGCCTTGGCGGCGGAGGCGAGAATGCCGGCCCATTCGCGGTCGAAATCGATCAGCTCCTTCGCGACGGCTTGGCGCTCGGCCGAATAGGAATGCAGCAGGGTTGGGGCGCACTGCTTGCGGAGCACGCCGGCGAGCTTCCAGCCGAGATTGAAGGCGTCCTGCATCGAGACGTTCATGCCCTGCCCCGCCTTCGGGCTGTGGGTGTGGCAGGCATCGCCGGCGATGAAGATTCGCGGCAGGCGCGTTGCGATCTCCGCGTCCGGCACGTCGTCGAACTTGTCGGTCAGGCGCTGGCCGATCTCGTAGACCGACCACCAGGCGATCTCCTTCACCTCCAGCGTATGCGGCTTCAGGATCCGCTGCGCTTTCGCAATCACGTCGTCGGCGCTGATGTTGCGATTGGCGACGCGCTCGCCGATGTCGAGCTTGGCGAGCTCGACATAGATGCGGACCATGTAGCCGCCTTCCCTGGGAATGATCAGCAGGCTGCCGTCCTTCGCCGACTGGATCAACGACTTGAAGCGGATGTCCGGAAAATCGGTCACGGCCAGCACGTCCATGACGCCCCAGGCGTGGTTGGCGGAATCGCCGTGCAGCTCGCGGCCGATCGACTTGCGCACCGTGCTGCGGGCGCCGTCACAGCCCACCACGTAGCGCGCCTTGACCGTCTCGACCTTGCCCTCGTTCGCGGCGTCGACGCGTTCGAGGCGGACGGTCACGGCGTGGTCGGCGGGACCCGCGGCCGGATCGACCTGAAGGTCAAGCAAGCGGCGGCTGTAATGGGGCTCGAGCTTGGCCGGCGATTTGCGCATGACGTCGAGAAAGCCGTCATGGATGCGCGCCTGGTTGAGGATGACATGCGGGAATTCCGACAGCCCGTCCTCGACGTCCTGCACCCGTCCGCTGCGGATGATCGTCTCGGGCCGCCGCTCGTCCGGCTTCCAGAACGTCGTCTCGTTGACCCAATAGGCCTCCTTCAACACCCGTTCGCTGAAACCGTAGGCGTGGAACATCTCCATGGTGCGGCAGGCGATGCCGTCGGCCTGCCCGACCAGCAGGCGGTCCGGCTTCTGCTCGACGATGCAGGTCTTGATATCGGGAAATTGCGCCAATTGCGCCGCGAGCGTGAGGCCTGCAGGTCCGCAGCCGACGATGAGGACATCCACCTCACGCGGCACGGCGCCTTGCGCACCCGAGACCTGAACGCGCTCGGCAGGATCGGCAATCTCCGGATCGCCCGGCTGAAATCCATTCAGATGAAATTGCATGACACCTCTCCCGGCAACGTCTTCTTCGATATTGATCAGTATGCTGATGATCAGTATACTTGTCAACGATCCGCGCCGTCCTTGTCGCAACGGAGAATTCGGTGAAAGACAACAACGACATGCCCGGGCATCTGGCGCGCCGCTTCCAGCAGATCGCGGTCGCGGTGTTCCTCGCCGAGGTCGAAGAGGCCGGCTTCGACCTGACGCCGGTGCAATACGCCGCGCTCGCGACCATCAAGGCCAATCCGGGGCTCGACCAAGTGACGCTTGCGGGATTGATCGCCTATGACCGCACCACCATCACGGGCGTGATCGATCGCCTCGTGCAGAAGGGGCTTGCCGAGCGCCGCGCCTCCAGCCGCGACCGCCGCGCCCGTGAGCTCGTGATCACCGACGAGGGCCGGCGCACGCTGCGCAAGATCACGCCGGCCGTGGAATCGGCCCAGCGCATCATGCTGCGCGGCCTCAGCGCGAAGGAGGGCGAGGAGTTGATGCGGCTGCTGCGCAAGGCGATCGCCGCCGGCAACGATCTGAGCCGGGCGCCGCTGCGCGATATTCAGGCATGATCCGGCACTTTGTACGTAATTGTCGCAGGCCCGCGAAACCAGGAACTAACCTTCGCCTGCTACGGTCGGCAACATTCTGCGCTTAACGCGCGATTAACTTTGCAGTTCGGGGGTTCGGATGTTCAGGTGTCTCATCGCGGCCGCGGCCATCGCGCTTTCGACCGCGCCTGCACTTGCCAACGGCCATGGCGGCGGCGATGCCCCTCCTCCGCCGAAACCCGAGGCGACGACCGCGCCGGCAAAGGTGGTCATCACCAAGCAGGGCCCCAAGCTCGTCGATCTCAAGGGCATGACGCTCTATACTTACGAGCGCGATACCACCGGAAAGACGTCGAACTGCAACGGCAAGTGCACCGAGAGCTGGGTACCGCTCGCCGCGACGGCCGACGCCAAGGCCGTCGGCGACTTCACCGTGATCAGCCGTAACGACGGCAGCAGGATGTGGGCGTACCGCTATCGCCCGCTCTACACCTCGCCCGCGGACAAGGCGCCGGGCGATGCCAACGGCACTGCGACGACACTGCAATGGCGCGTCGCCCGGCCTGAAAACTAGGGCGAAGTCGTCACCGGTTGTCGTGCCCGGCCAGTGCGGTCGGAACGGGCCTGAAGACCGGCATATCCGCGCTCGGCTGAAGCGGCTTGATCTCGGCATTCACCACCACAGGACCGGTCGCGAACCAGAGCGCCGCCACGGCCGCGATCGCCAATCCCGCGCCGAGCGCCGCAATCTCTTTCATTTCCTTGTCCCCGGCGATCAATTGCTGAGAATGACGCCATGCTGGTGGCGCGACGGATGATCGGCATCGACCAGCGTGTTCGGATCGGTCGCGATCACGGCCTCCGGTAGCGGCATCGGCTCGAGGCCGGCGAAGCGGCGATAGATCGCGCCCATGACAGCTCCGCAGAATGCCGCCGGCACCACGAGAAAGGCCAGCAGCGGCACCGCAAACGCGAGCAACAGCACACAGCCGAATGCCGCCACGCCGCCGATCGCCGCATATTCCCACGCATCGCGACGGCTCGAAGCTCGCGCGAGGTGGTGAACGCAGAGCATGAAGATGCTCGAAGGAATGACAGAGATCACCATCATGACCATGAAGGTCTGCGCCGGGATCACCGCCGCGAAGATATGTGCGGTGCTCTTGTCCCCAAAGCCGTTCATGAGCAGCGGCACCAACGTGTAGGGCAGCAGAGTTGCAAGCACCGTCGGTATCAGCGCGGCGATGACGATGCCCGCGAACGACGTGCGGACGCGGACCGGCCCATTGAACGCCAGCGGCGGGGGCTTCCCCGATGCGTCGGCAGCGGACACCTCACCGGCTGCGCGCGCAACCGGACTGAGCCCGGCGAACTGACCGTAGAGGAAGCCACCGATCATTCCCGCGATGGCCGGCAGCAGACCAATGGTCATCACCGTGCCGTCGCCGGGCGCCGCTAGCTGAATGTGGTTGCGGATCGCGATGCCATAGCTCAATGCCGCCATGACGCCGCCCATCAGGCCGTAGGCGAGCCGGCTCGAGACAGTCCACTGCCGCAGCACGATATGTCCGGCGAACAGGAAGGCCGCGTTCATCGCCATGCGGCCGGCATACATCACCAGAATCTGATCGGGCGCTGGCACGCCGACAGGATCGGTCAGCTGTCCTCCCGCGAGAGCGAAGACCAGCAGCACGGCTTCGACGATGGCCAGCGGAATCAGCGCGGCGAACAGCGCGCGCGGCGAATTCTTCACGAGATACATGCGAGCAACCCCTTGCTCGCTGCACGCTAGGCGCGAGACGTTAGGGACGGCGCAAAACAATGGCTAAAATTGTCGCAGAACAGGACGCTGGACGGCATGCGCGCCCCACCTTATCCACGCCAGCTTCCACCCGCCTCGGCCCGCGCGCTCTGTCCGGGCGGAAGCACCACGACCATCGAATTCAGCTTCACCCGGTCATAGAGATCGATCACGTCCTCATTGCGCATCCGGATGCAGCCGGACGAGATCGCCTGCCCGATATATTCGGGCTGATTGGTGCCGTGGATGCGGTAGAGCGTGTCCTTGTTGCCGACATAGAGATAGATGCCGCGCGCGCCGAGCGGATTGGCCGGGCCGCCGGGAACGCGCGCCGGATACGGGCCGAGCCGCGCCTGGATATCTGCCGTCGGCACCCAATCCGGCCATTCTGCCAGGCGGCCGACCCGCGCGACGCCGGAGAACGCCATGGCCTCCTCGCCGACCGCAACGCCGTAGCGGATCGCCTTGCCGTCAGGCAGCACGTAATAGAGGTAGCGGGCGTCGGTATCGACGAGGATGGTACCCGGCTGCTCCTTGCGCTGGTAATCGACGATGTGACGGAGATATTCCTCGGGCACGTTCGCCTGCGCATAGGGCGTATGCGCGAGCAACTGCTTGTCGCGCGGCGTCATGCTCGCGTCGGTCGACGGCGAAAGCGTGGTCTGCATGCAGCCGCCCAGCGGCAGCAAGGCAACAACAAATAGAGCGATGAAAGATCTTGGCACCGCCGGCCCCCGATAGCGGATAGCAGCGCCCCCAGCACCGCGAGATGCTGCCCAAATCGTGCTGAAAACAAGGCAGAGCGGAACAATTGCGCGTGTTCGGCAACCGAGGTTCCATCACCACAAACGGCGGAAGAGCGTCGCATCATCTCCATCCCCTCGCCTTGCTTTGGTCAAACCCGGCTGGACTCGTGCGTCATTGGGCCGGGCTCATCCGTTTGGATGGGCTCACTGCAACAGATCGGCTCGCGCCAATGCGGACGACCAGGACTTAACACCCGGGCTTCGAGCGCCTGGGCCTCAGAGGAGCTGCGATGCTCGCGACGCTGAACCCCAAGCAAATCGTCGATGAGATCGTGAAGGACACGGTCAAGGACAACGATCCGCACGACGCGATTCAGATTTCGCCCGACATTGTGCTGGCCTCGCGCCCGATCAGTGTCGCGCCCGCGCTGGCGCCCGACGTCGCGCCGCGACCGGAGCCGAAATTCGCGCCGGAGCCGAGAGCCTCTCTGGAGCGCAAGATCTCTGTGGAGCCCAAGTTCAGTCCTGTTGCGGAGCCGCAGCCGGCGACACCGCCCTCGGTCGACACCGCCATACGCGTCACGGCGGACGAGGGTCGTGGCCCGCAGAAGCGATCCGCCGTGCGCAAGTGGCTGCGCGGTGCGTTCGTCACGTTCCTGTTTGCCGGATCAAGCGCGGCCGCCACGATCGCCTGGGAGCAGCATGGCGACAAGGCCAGACAGGCGCTCGCCGAATGGACCCCCGCATTGGCGTCGCTGACGTCGCTGCTGCCTTCCACAGCGCAGACTGCGCCGGTCGCCGTCGCGCAAGCCGCCCCGCCTGCGGAACAAGCCGCTCCGCCAGTGGCGCAAGCGGCCGTCGACCAAACGGCAGCCGCCCCCGCCGCGCCGCCCCCGGTTCAGGTTGCGGCCGCCGCGCCTGCGGCGACAGCGTCAGATGCCGCGCAGTCGGTGCAATCGATGACGCGCGACCTCGCCGCCATGGCGCAGCAGATCGAGCAGCTCAAGGCCAACATCGCCGAGCTGAAAGCCGGACAGGAGCAGATGGCGCGCGAGATGGCGAAACCGCCCGCGCCGAAACCGTCTGCCGATGCGAGGCCGATTGATCCGCGCGCACGCGCCGCTGCGCTGCCGCCGAAGCCTGCGTCGGCGCCGCCGGTTCACAAGCCGAAGCCGGTCGTGTCGCGCACCTACATGCCGGCCTATTCGCCCGCACCGCTCGCGCCTCCACCGCCGCCTTCACAAGCTGCCGCGATGCCGCCGCCACCGGCCGCACCGGTCACCACGACTCAAGCCGTTGCCGACGACGACGGACCCGTCGTACGTCCGCCGATGCCGCTGCGCTAACCGCGCAACAGCTCTCGCCTACGCTGTCCGAGTCGATGTGGAGCGTTGAGTCCGGGCAATTACGGAAAGCGATGCGCAGGCCATCTTCCGCTCAAGAGAAAAGGCCGTCGGGATCTATGCCGGCGGCCTTCTCTTGCAGCTGCCGGTTCCCGGAGCCCGGTTCTGCTGCAATTCCATGCCTTATGATCGTGCCGACATATTTAATAAAACATTAATGCGCTCACACCCTGCACATCATTTCTGCGCCATAAGCACAGAGATTGCGCGGCCTGTTCACCCTGTAGATATCGACTCAGTGGTACCATCCGATATGCGTTGAGACTTCCACGGAAGCTCAGCTCCTCACATCGGGGAATTCGGATGCCTTACTACTCCTTCGATCTTGTGGTTGGTGAAGAGTTCAGGAACCAGGGCGGAATCATTCTCGAGGACATCGAGGTTGCCTCCGACCGCGCCGATCAACTCGCATGCGAGCTGTCGCAGGTGAAGCCCGAGCTGCAGCAGAAGGGTTGCGCGGTGCGCGTCACCGATCGCGATCACAACGAGCTCTATCGCACGCCGCTCGATCCGGTGCCGGCCTGGCGCCGCTGACTATTCGTCCAGCGCCGGCGGCTCGAACCAGTTGGTCAGTGACAAGCCGCCGTCGACGACGAAGGACGCGCCGGTGACGTAACCGGACAGCTTGTTCGACAGCACCGTGAGCGCCATCGGTGCGAGGTCATTGGCCTCGCCGAGACGCCCGAGCGGAATGTGTTTCGCCAGCGAAGCATCCGCGACGAACCCGCCTGCGGCGATCGCGCCGGGCACCAGCGCATTGACGCGAATGCCGGAGCGGCCGAACGTCTTGGCCAGCTCCTTCACCAGCATCGCCATCCCCGCCTTCGCCGTCGAATAATGCGGCAGGTTGCGCGGTGTGCCAGCATGCAGCGACGTGAGAAACAGGAACGAGCCCGGCCGCTTGGCCGCGATCAGCCGCTTGGCGAGCTCTCGGGCCAGGTGGAAGCCGGCATCGAGATTGACGGCATGCATCTGCTGCCAGGTCCTGCGATCGACCGCGAGGGCATGATCGGCCTCGCGCCGCGGCGGCGATGCGCTGTGGACGAAGTGCGTGATCTCGCCCAATGATGCGTTTGCTGCGGCAAGCAACGCCTCGCATGCCTCGAGCTCGGCAAGATCTCCGACCCAGGGCACCGCCAGTTCAGGCTTCGCACAAGCGCCGATCGCGGCCGTCACCCGCTCGGCGCTGACGTCGGCGAACACGGTCCGGACGCCCTCGCCGATCAGAGCCTGCGCAATCGCACGGCCGATGCCGTTGCCCGCGCCGGTCACGAGCGCCGTGTCACGGATGGGATCGAACGGCGTGCTGAACAGGCTCATGTCGCGCTCCAAGGCCGGGATGCTGCCCACGATAGCGCACTGCAGCGGGGAGCGACAAATTCGCACCTGGCACCATTGCGGAGCCGCCCGCCGGACGCTAGCCTCCCCCAAAAATCGGAGGAGATACCAAGGATGCGCTACGGTTTCCTGATGGCTGGCCTGTTGCTGATCGCCGCTCCCGCGCAGGCCGAGGACCACCCACGCTCGACCTATGTGACCTTGGTCCTGCAGGCCTTCGCCGCCAAGGTTGAATGTCCGGGCACGGACGTCGTCTACCAGGATCTGGTCCAGAAGGCGGAGCAGATGCACCTGCCCGAGGGCACCACCGAGAAGGTGCGCAAGGCGATCGCCTGGATGCACACCGGCGGCAAGATGGGCGAGAAGCAGGACGACGATCTGATGGCCGAGGTTGCGGTGGCGACCCAGGCGACCGATCTCAACCAGCGCCGCCTCGGCATGCCGAGCTGGTGCGAGGCCCAGAAGACCAATCTTGCCGGCCTGATCCGCGCCAAGGGCGGCTAGCGAGCCAAGCTTTCGCGGCATTAAGCACGCGTCACGGAACCCCTCCCCCCGGGCCAACAATCGTCACATTCCTCGCCAGCATGCGGGCTCCTTCGAACAGGAGGAGCCCATGCGGATTGCCCACCTCGTTTTCACTGCTGCGCTCGCCGCCAGCGCAGCGCTGGCCACCCCGGCACAGGCGAAGAACACCGGTGCCCAGAAGGACGAGGACAAATCGTCGGCCTCGTCCTCATCGTGCAGTGCCTATCAACAGGCGCCGGACGGATCCTGGGAGCCGCTCCCTTGCAAGGAGACGGGTGAGCGCGCCCAGCCGCAGACGCAGCACAAGACCGGCGTACGTGACACCGATCAGGGCGAGCGTTGAGCCGCCAGCGCTGCGGGAACCCTCAGGTTCCATCCGCGTTGAGCCGGTGGCTTGCCACGGTGCATATGACCGTCCCACACCGTGGACAGGGCCGAGGAGCGGCCCCTTGGAAGTGCCAACCCCGCGAGCGATTGTGGATTCGATCGAGTTTGAGGACCTCCAACGCCGTCTGAAGGCGCTGGAGGAGGAAAACGCCCACCTGAAGGCGCTCGGAGCAGCCGACCAGACCCTGCGCCGCCGGGCGGAATCCGCGCTGGCCGAGAGCGAGGAGCGGTACCGGACGCTGTTCAACTCGATCGACGAAGGCTTTTGCATCATCGAGTTCTTCGACGGGCCGCACGGACCGCTCAGCGATTATGTCCATGTCGAAGCCAATCCCGCTTACACCCAGCACGCCGGCATTCCCAACGTGGTCGGCCAGAAGGTCCGGGAGATGGTTCCGGACGAGGCCGACGGCTGGGTGGAGCTCTATAGCGATGTCCTGCGGACGGGCCGACCGATCCGGTTCGAGCGCGAGCTGATTGCGACCGGCCGCCATCTCGAGCTCGCCGCCTTCCGCGTCGAGCCCGCCAGCCGCAAGCAGGTCGCCGTGCTGTTCCAGGACATCACCGCGCGCAAGCGCGCCGAACGCGAGCTGCAGCAGCTCAACGAGACGCTCGAAGCGCGCGTGGTGGCGGCTCTGGCCGAGCGCAAGCTGATGGCCGACCTCGTCGAAGGCACCGATGCCTTCGTCCAGGTCGTCGATCCGGACTTTCGCTGGCTTGCGATCAACGGTGCGTCGGCGCGCGAATTTCATCGCATCTACGGCATCTTGCCGAAGGTCGGTGACAACATGCTTGAGCTGCTTGAGGGTCAACCCGAGCATCGCGACGCCGTCCGCGCGCTCTGGTCGCGGGCCCTCGCCGGAGAAGCGTTCGTCGAGATCGCCGAGTTTGGTGCGCCCGGGCGGGCCCGCCGGTTCTACGAGATGCGCTTCAATTGCCTGCGCGACGGCAGCGGCCGGCCGCTCGGCGCCTACCAGTTCAGTTATGACGTCACAGATCGTCTGAAGGAGCAGGAGCGGCTGCGCGAGGCGGAGGAAGCGCTGCGGCAGTCGCAGAAGATGGAGGCGGTCGGCCAGCTCACCGGCGGCCTCGCGCACGACTTCAACAATCTGCTCACCGGCATCATTGGATCGCTGGAATTGCTGCAAATCCGCCTCGGCCAGGGCCGTATCAAGGACATCGACCGCTACGTGACGGCGGCGCAAGGCGCCGCCAAGCGTGCTGCCGCGCTGACGCACCGGCTGCTGGCCTTCTCGCGGCGGCAGACGCTCGATCCCAAGCCGACCGACGTGAATCGCCTCGTGATAGGCATGGAGGAGCTGGTCCGCCGCACAGTCGGCCCGGAGATCGCCGTCGAGGTCGTCACATCAGGCGGAATGTGGGCGACGCTGATCGATGCCTCGCAGCTCGAGAATGCCCTGCTCAACCTCTGCCTCAATGCCCGCGACGCGATGCCCGAAGGCGGCCGGCTCACGATCGAGACTGCCAACCGCTGGCTCGACGAGCACGCCGCCGCCGAACTCGATTTAAGTCCCGGGCAGTACGTCTCGCTCTGCGTCACCGATACCGGCGCCGGCATGACGCCGGAGGTGATCGCGCGCGCCTTCGATCCGTTCTTCACGACCAAGCCGATCGGCCAGGGCACCGGCCTCGGGCTCTCCATGGTTTACGGCTTCGTCCGCCAGTCCGGTGGCCAGGTCCGGATCTATTCCGAGGTTGGCCAGGGCACGACCATGTGCCTCTATCTGCCGCGCCATTACGGCAAGGAGGCGGACAAGCCTTCACCGCCCCCCACCAGGAATGCGGTGCGCTCGGAGGCAAGCCACACCATCCTGATCGTCGATGACGAGCCTTCGATCCGGATGCTTCTGACCGATGCGCTGGAGGAGATCGGCTTCAACGTCATGGAAGCGCATGACGGGCCGAGCGGCCTGAACATCCTGCAATCGGATGCGAGGATCGACCTGCTCGTCACCGATGTCGGCCTGCCCGGCGGCATGAACGGCCGCCAGCTCGCGGATGCCGCCCGCACCACGCGGCCGGCGTTGAACGTGCTGTTCATCACCGGCTACGCGGAGAACGCCATCATTGGCAACGGCCAGCTCGCCCCGGGTATGCAGGTGCTGACAAAGCCGTTCGTGGTCGAGGCGCTGGCTGCCCGCGTCCTCGAGATGATCAAGGATGGAACCGGCCGGACTTGAAAGATCAGCTCTGGGCAGGCCCGCGCATGATCTTCATGGCGTCGGCGATGTGGCGCCATTCCTTGGCCTCGTCGGCCTCGCCGCGGCCCTCGCAGGCCTGAGCCTGCTCGGCAGCCTTCGCGATCGCAGCAAAACCGTGCTGTTCGAGCATTTGCCGCGCAACGGTGTGGACCTGGACCTCGGACATCATGGGCTTTTCTCCCGCTATGAGGACACCGCGGCGCCCGGCTCGGCGCTCCGCGTCCGAGACAACGATCTCGCCATGATCGCCGTTCCGGCCGAGCCGATCACATCGACACTCGCTGGAGTTCGATCCCCCCGGAACGACGAAGGCGGCCCGCCATGCCCGGCGGACCGCCCTCTCACCCACCCCAAAGCTGGGAGTCGCCGGCCGCGCCCTTACGCGACTGCCACTTTCTTGCGCTCGAAATCGTTGGGCACCTCGATATCGACCTCCAGGGTCGACACCTCGTCGCCGCGCTCGAGCCGGACGATGACCTTGGTCGGGTCCAGCGTGACGTGCCTGGAGACCACGGCGAGAATTTCCTCACGCAGCACACCGAGCAGATCGGGCTGGCCACGCATTCCGCGTTCATGGGCAAGCAGGATCTGCAGCCGCTCACGTGCGACCGGTGCAGAGGCCTTGTTGCCGCGGAGAAGCCGGAGCAAACCCATGCTCATGCAGCCCTCCGTCGCAGCAGACGATCCATGAAGCCCTTGCGCTCGGTCGGTACGTGCATCGCGATGGTCTCGCCGCACAGCCGGCGCGCCGCGTCGATATAGGCCCGCGCCGGTGCGCCGTCCGCGTTCGACAGCGTGACGGGCGTGCCGACATTGGAGGCGCGCAGCACGTCCTGGCTCTCGGGAATGATGCCGAGCAGCGGCGTTGCGAGGATTTCGAGGATGTCTTCGATGGTCAGCATCTCGCCGCGCGCGGCGCGCGAGGGATCGTAGCGGGTGATGAGAATGTGCTTCTCGACGCGTTCGCCCTTCTCGGCCCGCACCGTCTTGGAATCGAGCATGCCGATGATGCGGTCGGAATCGCGTACCGAGGACACTTCCGGATTGGTCACGATGACGGCCTCGTCGGCGAAGCGCATCGCCATGGAGGCGCCGCGCTCGATGCCCGCCGGGCTGTCGCAGATCACCCAGTCGAAGCGGCTGCGCAAATCGGCGATGACCTTGCCGACGCCCTCTTCGGTCAGCGCGTCCTTGTCGCGGGTCTGCGAGGCCGGCAACAGCCAGAGGTTCTCCAGCCGCTTGTCCTTGATCAGCGCCTGCGGGAGTTTCGCAACGCCCTGCACCACGTTGATGAGGTCGAACACGACGCGGCGCTCGGCGCCCATGACGAGGTCGAGATTGCGCAGGCCGACGTCGAAATCGACGACGACGACCTTGTCGCCGCGCTGCGCCAGCGCAGCCCCCAGTGCGGCGGTCGTCGTCGTCTTGCCGACGCCCCCCTTGCCTGACGTCACGACCAGTACCTTGGCCATCTCAAAAATCTCCTTCTGGTCAGTTCAGCGCGGTAATTCGCATGGTGTTGCCCTGCAGCCAGGCCTGGGCAGGCCGGCCGCGAAGAGCGGCATCGATATCGTCGGCGGTCTGGTAAAACCCGTCGATCGCAAGCAACTCGGCTTCGATCTTCTGGCAATAGATGCGCGCGCTGGTGTGACCGTTCACGCCCGCCATGGCGCGGCCGCGCAAGGCGCCATAGATGTGGATCGAGCCGCCGGCGACGACTTCCGCACCGGACCCGACCGAGCCAAGGATGGTGACGTCGCCTTCCGGAAAGATCACGGTCTGGCCCGAGCGCACCGGGTTTTCCAGCAGCAGCGAGGTCGGCTTGGTCTCGGACTTCGATTCAGGCTTCTTCGGCGCGCTCGGCTCGACCACGCAGCTGCGCCCGCCCGACAGCAGCGGGGGCATCATCGGGGTCAGCCTCGCCTCCTCCACGCCCTCGATGCCGAGCACGCGGATGTTGCGATCCTGCAGGCTGGTGAGCAGATGGCCGATGCCGGACTGGCTGAGATCGACCGAGGACAAATCGATCACGACGGGCCGCCCGGCAAAGAAGCCCGGCGAGCGCGCGATGGTGGCGTCGATCTCGTGCAGCCAGTCCTGCACTGGAACCGTCGGCGTAAACACGAAGGCCACATAGGAGCGCCCGCGCAGGCGCACCATTTGGCGTTGAGGTTTGACTGCAGCCTCCATAGCGGCCGACTCGTTCCCTGTTATTGAATGGTTAACGATGCGGCGGATATGGTTAACGGCCGGTTAATTCTCCGTGGGATTACGTGGGAGGATGGGCGGCTGGCGCCTCTCTCGTGTCCCGGACGCGCTGCAGCGTGAACGCTGCTGCGCAGAGCCGGCAACTGTTATGTTGACGGTGCGACCTTATAGATTTTTCGGTCGCGCAGCATAGCGTTGAGGATGGTC